>CAMLOB010000001.1 GCA_946481475.1 uncultured Chlorobiota bacterium
GAGACCGAACCGCTGCTCGGAGGTGATCCAGGTGAGCGTGGCCACCACCTGCGAATCGTCGGCAGAGTAGATGTCGCAGAGGTTCGCCTGCTCGGGAAATCCGTTGTAGTAGCGCATTCCACGGAAGATCTGCTGGAGCGTCTTCGACCAGGCCCGGACAAGATCGGCCTTGACGATGACGCTGATCGGTTTGATGTCGGTCCCCTCGCCGATCATGTCGACCTGGACCATCACATCAATCTTTCCATCACGATACTTCTCCAGCAACCCCTTTCGCTCCTTTGCCGGGATGTCCTGTCCGATACGTGCCGAGGAGAACGTCGGGAAGCGCCGACGGATAAAGTCCAGCATCGCCGCGGCGTGACGGTTGCTCATGGCGATCACCAGCATCTGATGATTTCGTCTCGTCCCCTTCCAGTTCTCACTCTCCCACCACTCGTCGAGTGCGCGCCGCTTCTCCTGGAACCGTTCGAATGCCGGCTTGAGAAGCGTTTCGAGGTAGACCTCGTGGAAGCGGAGTTTTCGCCGGGCGAGGAAGGCATCCACATCCTGCTTCTCGACGGCGATCTCGGCAAGTTCCGACAGCGTCATCTCCACCATCTCGCCGGTATCCTCCCGGATCATCGTCAGGTGGTAATCTACAACGTGGGCCTCCACCTTCTTCAGGATCTTCCCCTCGGCGTGGGCCTCTTTCAAGGTCACCTCGTGGAGCGCCTTGTAGTACTGCTCGCCGTTCTCCCGCGTTTCCATCGGAACGCCGAAGAGAGACTTGTTGTCCGAGCGCATCGGCGTGCCGGAGAGGGAGACGCTGCAGGCGCAGGAGAACGAAGAGATCACCGACGCCCAGGTCCCGTCGTCGGCAAGGTGGTGAACCTCGTCGAAGATGAACATGGCCGGGGCGGCCGCGCAGAGCTGCCGCAGCGCTCCGGCTCCTCCCTTGCCGCTTGCATACTGATAGGTGGTGATGATGATCTGCGTGTCGATGTTTTTCAGGAAGACCTTCTCGGAATCGGCGACGGCGAAGGAGAGGCGATGGCCGCCGAGATTCCGGAAAAGAACGGCAAGTTCCTTTGCGTCGGCGTACTGCTCGCGCAGGTTGCCGCGCGGGACGAAGACGACCAGCTTCTCGGCGATGCCGAGCGTGCGGGCGATCACAAAGGATGAGAGTGCGGTGATGGTCTTGCCGTAGCCGGGGACGAAGACCCCGAGATGGTTCCGCTCGCCGGCCTGAAACGCCTCGGCAAGTTTGCGGAGGAAGACGGCCTGTCCGCGACGGAACCGGAAGCCCGGACTCAGCGTGATGCCCGGAAGGCCCCCCCCCGATCCGGTCTGTGTTGACGGTACATTTGCTTGTTCTGTTTTCGGCGCTGCATCAAAGAGGGATGCTGACATGAACGATCTATGGTTGAGCTTGCTGATTTCGACAGGATTTTTTCCGAACGGCGCGAAGATACGAGAGTGAGGGTGAACGACAAGAGATCGGGGCATCGACGTAACCGTTCCGGGGACTGCGGAAGGCATGTTCACTTGGTAAACTCTTTGTGTCCTTTGTGTCCGCCGCGGCGGATGGTAGATCCCCCACCCGCAGGCAGGATTTCCGCAAAGCCTATTGAATGGTTCAGTTACGGAAAGAGATCCCCCACCCGCAGGCAGGATTTCCTACAAAGACACGAAGGGCACAAAAGATATACGAAGGGAGATATGACAATTTCTCAGCCTATCGGTCCGATCACATTTACCGGTCACGTTGCACATCCAACCCTTTGCGTCAACGGCACCGGAGACTTCACCAATCACAATAATCAGATCACCATGCGGACAAACCATCTGACACAGCTCATTCTCCTTTGTGCTCTCTTCCTCGCCACGCAGACGCTTCTCTTTGCTCAACTGGAACCGATACGGCGTACAGCACCTCCGGCCGAGCCGGACTATACGATCAGCCGGATTCAGGTGACCGGAACGGCTGCAACAACAATCGTTCCCGATGAAATGGAGATGAACGTGACGATCAGGCACGAGAACCGGAACGGACAGACCGCCGTTGAGAACTATCGGGCCTCCCGAATCAGTCTGCTCGACACATTGAAAGAGTACGGCATCGCAGATTCGATGATGACCGAAAGCGGCATGTTGTTCGGTCCCTACTACGATTATCAAGATGAAAAGGATCTCTACTATGCGCATTCATCCGTCCGGATAAGGGTTCGGGATTTCGAGAGATATCCGGGTCTGGCTATTGCTCTGACCGGCATACCGGGAGTGTCGCTGAGCGGGTCGTGGTACCGGGCATCCGGGATTTCAGAGATCAGGGATTCGATCCGTTTGCTGGCGGTTGCAGAGGCACGGAAGAAAGCGGAGGCAATGGCGGCGGTGTGTGGTGTACGGCTGGGACGTGTGCTCTTTATGGATGAGTTTGCCGGGACGGCCTCTCTCATGAGGGATGACCTGCTTGACTACCACGTGCTTGACTACGATTTGAGAGCGGGAGCGATAGTCGGAGATTCCCGACTGGTCGTTTCCAGGAGTTTCTTTCCTTTCACGATCTCCGTCTATGCCGAGTTCGAACTTGTCGAATGATCGTTCATGTTCAGGATAAAATCGTACGCGGATTGTACCGATGGCCACGGATCAACACCGATCCGATCCGCGTCAATCCGTCCCGTCCGTGTGATCCGTGTACGATTGCATCGCCGATGCCCTTGAGCGTTTCGATCATCGGGTGTTCAGATTCCCGGCGCGGTTCACTTGCGTGCGGCTCCTGCCGACGCCCCTCGTTCCGCACCCTGAAGAGGCGCGGCTACCGCGCCCTGCAATCCTTCAACTATTCAACTATGTAACCACACAACCATTCAACCAACCTCCGCATACTTCAGCGAGCGTTTCATGCCGGTAACGTAGGCTTCGCGGATCGGACGGTGTTCGGGCTTGCTCAGGTCAGGATCGGCTTCGGCAAGGGCGAAGGCGGCTTCGCGGGCTTCGGCGATGATCGGTCCGTCGGTGATCAGGTTGACGTGATCGAACTCCGGCATACCGCTCTGGCGCGTGCCGATCATGTCCCCCGGTCCGCGCAACTCCAGATCGATCTCGCTGATTTTAAATCCGTCGGTCGTCTCGGTCATCGCCTGCAACCGGCGGATCGAGGCGGTCCGTTCCTTCCGCTGCTCGTTCTGCGTCATGCCGCGGCGCATCTGGTAGCGGAAGTGATCTTTCGTGATCAGGATGCAGTAGGACTGATCGTTCCCCCGCCCCACACGCCCGCGCAACTGGTGGAGCTGCGACAGACCGAACCGCTCGGCGTTCTCGATCACCATCACGCTCGCGTTCGGCACGTCGATGCCGACTTCGATGACGGTGGTGGCGATCAGGACATCGATTTTTCTTTCAAGGAAATCACGCATGATCTCCTCCTTCTCGTACCAGAACATCTGTCCGTGGAGCAGACCGAGACGGAGGTCGGGGAAGTTGACCTCCTTGTGGTATTCGTAGTGCTCCACCGCCGACTTCAACTCCAGCTTCTCCGACTTCTCCACCAGCGGATAGACGATGTAGGCCTGGCGGCCTTCCCGCACCTCAAGCCGGACGAAATCCCAGATGCCGTCGACCCCACTCTCGAAGCGGACAGCGGTCCGGATCGGCTTGCGGTTGGCCGGGAGCTCGTCGATCACCGAGACGTCGAGATCGCCGTAGAGGGTCATCGTCAGTGTTCGCGGGATCGGCGTGGCGCTCATGATGAGCGTGTCGGGCATCACCCCCTTCTCCATCAGAGCGGCCCGCTGCCGGACGCCGAAGCGATGCTGTTCGTCGATCACCACGAAGCCGAGCTTTGCGAACTCCACATCGTCCTGAAAAAGTGCGTGTGTGCCGACGAGGATGTTGACGTTGTTGTTCCGCAGGTCGTAGAGCAGATTCTCCCGCATCCGCTTCTTCAGTCCGCCGACAAGTTGTTCCACCTTGATCGGCAGTCCTTCAAGCAATCGGCGCAGCGTCTGCGTGTGCTGCTCGGCGAGGATTTCGGTGGGGGCCATCATCGCACATTGATAGCCGTTGTCGATCGCCACGAGCATCGCCAGCAGAGAGACGATCGTCTTTCCCGACCCCACATCCCCCTGCAGCAGACGGTTCATCGGCTTCCCGCTCGCCATGTCGTCGAGGATCTCCTTCAACGCCCGCTTCTGCGCTCCGGTCAGATCGAACGGAAGCCGGTCGAGCAGCCCCCGGGCCAGGTCGCTCGCGACGTTGAAAGCGATGCCGGGACGTTCGTTTTTGACCGTCTCCTTGCGGAAGGCCAGATCGAGTTCAAAAAAGAAGAGTTCCTCGAACTTCATCCGGAACCGTGCACGTTCGAGCATCTCCTCGGAATCGGGAAAGTGGAGCTGGCGGACGGCTTCCCGTTTCGGAAGGAGGTCATACTTCCGGAGCAGTTCGTCGCTCAGCGTCTCCTTCAGTTCCTCCTCGGCGTGGGTCTCGAAAATCGACTCGATCAGCTTCCGCATCGAACGGGAGGTCAGTCCGGCCGACTTCATCTTCTGCGTCTCCCGGTACTGCGGAATGATCCGTCCGCTGTGGATCAACGCCTCCTCCTCCCGCTCCATCTTCTCCAGTTCCGGATGGGTCCACTGCACGACGCCGCCGAAGATTTCCGGAGGACCGCTGACCGCCAGAAGCTCCCCCGGCTGGTAGGCCTGCGTGAAGTAACGGACCCCCTGGAAGAAGACGAGGTTCGCCTCGCCGGTGGCGTCGAAGACGCGCATTACCAGACGTTTCCGTCCGGTCCGTCCGACCGGCACGTTCATCCGCTTCACCTCCACCAGCACGGTCACCTCGTCCGGCACTCCCTCCTCGCCGGAGAGGAGCATCCGGGTCTGCCTCAGCGTCAGGACGGTCCGCCGGTCCAGATAGGCGCGCGGCGTGAAGAGGAGGAGATCGCGGATTGTGTGCATGCCCTCCTCGGCCAGCGCAGCCGCCCGCGCCGGACCGATCCCCTTGATGTACTGCAGGGGGAAGACCGGTTTTCTGTTATCCGATTCTTTCGCCATGATATCGTATTCCCCTATGGATGAGTGGAATGAGAGGGAAAGTACGAATCACCAGGGGAAAACGGGAACGGATCCGCCCGGAATCAGGAAGGTCTCTCCTCCCTCTGTGTAACATCTCCCCGTCTTCCCCCTTCTTTGTATCTTCGGCATCAATTTTTTGTACGGAACAAGATTATGAGGATGAATCTCTTTCCCTTCTCCGTCGGACATCACTGCAGAATCACCGGATATTTCCGTCTTCTCTTTCTTCTGTTGATGCTCGGGTTTGCCGCAACTCCGGAGGCCGCCGCCCAGCTCGACCGGTACTTTCAGCTTTCACAGCCGACACTTGCGTTCGACACGACCTGCGGCAGATCGCAGTGTCGGGAAGTGACGTTGCTGAACGTCGCCGACCGGTCGATCACCATCGTCTCGGCAAACGGACCGGGAGGATCGTTTACGCTGGACGGATCGACGCCGATTGCTCGGGGTACGGAGTTTCGGGCGTCGGGTTCGCTGAGGCTTCGCTACTGCTACGGGCCGACGACGCCGGTGATGACGGAGAACGACCGGGTGGTCTTCACGATCGACACCGGCAACGCCGCCGCCCGCGCCGTCGATACGCTCCGCCTGTCGGGACGTTCGCGCGGGGCGATCGTCACCATCGATCCGCCGATGATCAATTTCGGCGACGTGACGACCGGGCAACAGGCCTGCGTGACGGTAAGCGTCAGGAACGACGGAGACGTCCCGTATGACATCTCCAATCTCGACCCGTTCGGCTTCCCCTTCTCCCCGGCAACGTTTCCGGTTCTGCTGGTCCCCCCGGGGGTAAGCCAGCAGGTGGAAGTCTGCTTCACACCGATCACCACCGACAGTTTTATCGACACGCTGACGCTGAGCGGCGCAGGATGCGGCGATCCGCCGCGACTGATCGTTCAGGGGAGAGGTCTTGACTCGGTGGCGAACATCGGACCGGTCCTTCAGCTTGTAACGCCGATCTTCGACACGACCCTCTGCGGAACGACCGAGTGCCGGACGCTGGTGGTAAGAAACGTCGGGACCGATCCGCTGGAGCTTTCCGGAGCCGATGTGATCTCCCCCCCGTTTGCCGGGTCGATCCGTCCCCTGCCGGTGACCATTCCGCCGAATCAGGAACGGACCTTCACCCTCTGCTACGCGCCGACCGATCCGCAGGGGCGCGACACGCTGCGGGTCGACATGGTGGCCGACAACCGGGTTTCCCTCTCGATTGCGGCGGTCTTCGACGTGAGCGGCAGTATGCAGATAAATGACTTCAACGGATTGCAGCGGATCGAGGCGGCGCACGATGCGGGGGTCTCGTTTCTGGGAAATCTGATCAACGATCCGGGACGGGGCGTCATCGATGAGGGGGCGGTCTATCAATTCAGCGATCTGGATAACATTCAACGACTTGCAGGATACTCCACCGACGTGCCGACCCTCCAGGCCGCCGTCCCGACGGTTGCCGACGGGGCAACCTGTCTGTACGATGCGGTCATCAACGTCAGCAACGAACTGGCCGCCCGGACCGCTGCGGGTCGGCGGGTGATGGTCGTGCTGGCCGACGGCGGCGACCGCTGCACCGGCTCTACAACGATGCTTCAGGATGCGATCTCAATTGCACAGAATGCCGGAGTGCGGATATATACGATAGGAATCGGAGAGGCGGAAGCCAGCAACCTGACCCAGCTTGCCGGATCGACCGGCGGGTTCTTCAGCCAGGCGGTCTCGCCGGTGGAACTGTTGCAAGCCTATCAGCGGATCGCCAACGCCCTCAGCAAGGATCAGGACACGTCGTTTGTGATGACCGGACAGGCTGTGGCGCCGGACCTTGAGGTCGATCCGGTATCGATCTCGTTCGATTCGGTCCGGGTGGGGCAGAGCCGCTGCCGGACGGTGACGCTCAGGAATACGGGTGATGCCCCGCTGAGTCCCGAGGAATTTCTCCTCCCCTCGCAGCATTACACGGTCAATCCGATGACGTTCGCACCGATCCTTCCGGGAGAATCAGCGATGGTCGAGATCTGTTTCGAGCCGCAGACCATTCGCCGGATCGACTCGACGATCACCTTCCCCTTCGTCCGCTGCAGACCGGACGGCAGATCGGTGGAGGTGACCGGCATCGGCTACGATTCGGTGGTGATCTCGATCTCCGGCGACTTCACTGCCCGTCCGGAATCGACCATCCGCGTGCCGGTCCGGCTCCTGAATTCCATCCCCGACCACTACGGTCTCGACTCGCTGGAGGTGACCTTCCGCTACAACAAGACGATGCTCTTTCCGGCACCGCAATTCAACCCTCTGCGGCTGCCGGGGACGCTGGCCGATCCGATGACCGATCAGGACTCCGACCCGACCTATACGACAACCGATGCGCTTCTGCGGACATCGGTCGACGGAGGACGGATCGTCAACCCGGTTCAGGACAGTCTGCTGTTCGGATTAGGGTTGATCGTCCTCCACGGGAACGCCCTGACGACGCCGATCGAGATCGTCTCGGCCCGCTTCGCCGACGGGAACCCGAAGGTCGGCATCATCAACAACGCGCGCTTTACCGCCGACTCCCTCTGCTTTCAGGAACGCCGTCTGGTCGACGCATCGGCCCGATTCGGTCCGGCGGCAAAACTTGTCTCGCAGAGCGAGGATTTCGTCGTGGTCCGCCTCTCGCTTCAGGCCGACGCATACGTCCGGGCGGAACTCTACGACCCGCTGGGACGCTTTGCCGGGAAGGTGATCGACGGAGAGCGTGGGATGGGAGAATACGAGGTAACGATCGATATGCGCGGCCTCTCCTCCGGTCCCTATCTGCTGCGGACAATAGTCGGAAAGGATCATCAACTCGTCACCCCCATTCTTCACTGAGAACAATGAGATCGACCATGAAATACATCTACGCAATCCTTCCGGCGATGCTGTTCGTCTTGCAGAGCAGCCCGGGTCAGACAGTTCCGCAGGAGACATCTTCCCTTTCGGAGACAGTCTCCACAGAGAGCATCCCCACACAAGGAAAGAACCCGATACCCGACGACGTGGTGCTGGGTCCGGTTGCCGGATCGGCCCTTTCGATCGGACTCTTCGGAGGAATTATCTCCAGCACTCATTCCGGAACGTTCACCATAGTGGAAGAGGGAATTCTCTGCTGCGAGTTCGATGGTGCAAGTGGGGTCGGACCGACGATAGCCGTTCGGGGAGAGTACTATCCGAAAGATGACAGGACGTGGGGGGTGGCCGCACGGATCGCCTGGGAGGATCAGAGTGCGGAGTTTGAAAGTGATGTGGAACAGTTGCTGATCTTCGGCGAGAACAACGAGCCGGAGGAGGCCGACTTCCAGAACCGGCTGGATGCGTCGATGACGGCGATCACGATCTCTCCCCTCTTCATGGTCAGGCTGATCGACTTCGATCTCTATATCTCGGCCGGACCCGCCATCACACTTTACACCTCACCGACATTCGACAAGACGGAGAGGATCGTGGGTCCGTCCGGCGTCACCTATCTCGACGGATCGACGGAAACCGCTCTCCCCGATCTGCCGATGGAGGGAATCAACTCAACCGGTATCGGGTTCACGGCAGGACTCGATCTGCGGTATCCGCTGACGGAACGAATTGCTCTCGGCGGAGAGATCTATTACCGGCTTCCGGTAACGAAGATCACCTCCGACGGAGAATGGAAAGTCTCGAACGTCATCGCCGCCGTCGGGGCCGTCTTTTCTCTGTAGACCATCCCGCTGTGGTAGACGCAGCTCTTCAGGGGTTGTCCCGCCGCAGGCTGAAGACCTGCAGCTACCGTCACCGTCAGTGTCTCAACGCAAACAGTTTATGAATCGATCAGTTTTCCTTTTTACAGTTCCGGTTCTTCTTGCCGCCGTCATGTGCGGTGATCTCACGGCTCAGAGCTTCTTCCGGTACGACTACGAAGTCAAGCCCATTCCGGGAGAGATCAATTCCCCGGCAAACGATTACAGTCCGGCATTGAGTCCGGACGGCAACACGCTCTACTTCACTTCCTATCGGTCCGAAGGTTCGCTCGGCGATGCCGACATCTTCACGGTCTCCCGCTCGGGACCGGACTGGAGCCGGCTTTTCAATCAGGGTTCCCCGCTCAACTCCGGAAGGAACGACGGGACGATGGCGATTCCGGCTGACGGAAGCTACGTCGTTTTCGCTTCGGAGAACCGATCCGGGAACATCGGCAACACCGATCTGTACCTGGCGCTGAGCAGTGACGGGAGGTTCACCGATATCCGGAACCTCGGATCCTCGGTCAACTCGAAGGAGTGGGATTCCCACCCCTCGCTCACCGCCGACGGTTCCATGCTCTACTTCGCCTCGAATCGCAAAGGGGGCTTCGGCGGAACCGATATATGGTCGGCAAAGAAGATCGGCGAATCGCAGGACGGCGTGCCGATCTGGGGAGAACCCCAGAATCTGGGACCGACAATCAACACCGAGGGGGACGAGCGCTCCCCCTTCATCACGCACGACGGAGGGACACTCTTCTTCGCGAGCAACGGTCTGGACGGGTTCGGAGGATACGATCTGTTCATGAGCACCGAGTTTGCCGGGGACTGGAGACAGGGGGAGAACCTGGGGTCGATCATCAACAGCAAAGAAGACGAGATGTTCCTCCACGCTCCGCAAAACGGCAAGGCATTCTATTATGCCTCTTCACGTTCCGGAGGATCGGGAAAGCTGGACATCTTCAGCGGCACGCCGAACGTTTTCGGTGAAGGACTCTTCCACATCACGGTCAACATCAGCGATTCCACCCGGCGGTCGCTGCCGGGGGTGGTCGTTATCGTCGACAGGGAATCGGGGGATACCGTCGCAACGGTCGTGACTGATGTCGGACGACGGGATTATGAGGTAAGTCTTCCGGCCGGAAGGCTCTACGGGGTGACGGGAAACGTGGACGGACGGAAACCGATCACCGTCGATCTGGAACGGGGTCGACCGCACGAGACGAGACGGGTGGAAATGACCTTCGGCAACTTCACTTTTGCCGAGTTCGATCTGGCGAAGTACAACATCCCCTTCTTCGTGACCGGATACTATCGACCGAACACATCGGAGAACCTTCAGGAGCTCCCTGTCCGGCGTGACGCAGAGTTGCGGAAGGCGCGGTACATCGAGAACTTCCCGACCGGATCGCAGCGACACAAGGAGTATGTGGAGTATGCGAAGGTGATCGACGGGATGCTGCAGACGATATATACGACGGCGGTCGACGAACTCTTCCCCCGTTTTCTTCGCGAGGCGGAACCGGACGAGGTTCTGGAGATCAGGGTAACCGGGTTTGCCGATCCCCAACCCTTTATCGGAGCCTATCATGAAAACGGGAGCGTCCGGTTTCTTGATCCTTCGGGAAAGGAACATCGGGTGACGAACGGTTCGATGATTACGAATCTTGAACTCTCCGGACTCCGGGCCTGGCATTCGGCGCAATTGCTGGAGAGGATGTTCTCGGAAGCTGCAGCCCGGGGAAAAACCGCATATCAACAGTTGAAAGATGCCGGACGCTTACGTCTTGTGGTTGTGGGTGGAGGGGTTTCTCGGGAACTTGGGAACTACGAAACGCAACGACGGATCGGCGTCACGATGGTACGAACCGGAGGGACGACCGAATTCGACATGAACAGAACGAAGTTCAACCGGAATCCGGATTCATAACAATGAACGAACAGGTACAAGCCGAAGGAATCGGCGGGAAGACGACCGACTCTCCTCTTCGGCAACGGGCGTGGTAGTTTGCCCAGCATCTGCAGGACTGGATTTGTGCGGCTCTGTAAGAGATTGCGGGGAAAGGGAAATTCGTCGAGGACCGGTGGGAACGTCCGGGGGGGGGCGGCGGGAAGACCCGCGTGATCACCGACGGAAACGTCTTCGAGAAAGGGGGCGTCAACACGTCGGTTGTCCATGGCGAACTGCATGAGGGAATCGCAAAGGCGATGAAGATCGAATCGGGAGAATTTTTCGCCACCGGTATCTCCCTGGTCATCCATCCCTCCTCCCCCCGCGTCCCGACCGTCCACGCAAACTATCGCTACTTCGAAGGTCCGAACGGCGACGCCTGGTTCGGCGGCGGAGCCGACCTGACCCCGTACATCGCCGACGAAGAGGACGGGCGCCATTTCCACAGGGTGTTGAAGGAGGCGTGTGATCCGCACGGAGCGGAACTCTATCCACGCTTCAAGAAGGAATGCGACGAGTACTTCTACATCCGGCACCGGAAAGAGGCCCGGGGTCTGGGGGGCATCTTCTACGACTATCTGCGCGGGAACGAAGAGGAGATGGAACGCTGGTTCGCCTTCCATCAGTCGGTCGGGAACGCATTCCTTCCGGCCTACCTGCCGGTTGTGGAGCGACACAAGGAGGAATCCTATACCGAACGGGAAAAGAAATTCCAGTTGCTGCGACGCGGACGGTACGTAGAATTCAATCTGGTCTACGACCGGGGAACGAAATTCGGACTGGAGACCAACGGACGAACCGAGAGCATTCTGATGAGCCTCCCTGCGGTCGTTCACTTCGACTACGATGCGGATATGGAGCAAACGGAGTCGGAGAAGAGGCTGATGGGGTGGTTGAGAGAGCCGCGGGAGTGGGGTGGGTGATGAGCTGTGAGCAATAGCTGTGAGCAATCAGCTATGAGCAATGAGCTGTCAGCTTTATGGGTAGTCGGCGATTTCATCCCGACACCGGGACGACCGGAGGATGTCGAGCCGCATCGCGAGCGTACCCGGAGTGCGTGAGTGATCCTTGTCCGTAGTGAGTCTTCCGCTCCTGAACAACTTGCTGTTCTCCGGATTCCCCGGCCGCTGCAGCTCACGCAAAGAGCAAAGACGCAAAGCTCACAGCCAACCACTCACAGCTCATAGCTGACTGCTCATTGCTCACAGCTGACCCCTCCCCCCCTGTTTTGAATTTTTCACGTTGCATTTTGAATTCCACACTGACCTGATGTTTTCCGCACTTGAACGGATTTCCGGACAACTGATTCTGGCCTCGTCGTCGCCGCGGCGGAGTCAGCTTCTTTCACAGATCGGCCTGCAGTTCACCGTGGAGCCTCCCGATATCGAGGAGATTCGACGCGAGGGTGAGACGCCGATTGATTTTGTGCAACGGCTTGCCGAAGAAAAAGCCGGAGAGATCGCCGCCCGGCATTCGTCCGGACTGGTCCTCGGTTCCGATACGGTTGTGGTGCTGAACGAGGAGATCCTGGGCAAACCGGAGTCGACCGAGGAGGCCTTCGCGATGCTCTCGCAGCTCAGCGGGAACACCCATACGGTCTACACCGGCTTCTCAATCATCGATGCGGAGACCGACAGGACCGTCACCGATTACGGTCAGGCGAAGGTGACGTTCCGTCGGCTGGAAGAAGAGGAGATCAGGGCCTACATCGCCACCGGCTCACCGATGGACAAGGCCGGTTCCTACGGCATTCAGGACGATCTCGGGGCGGTCTTCATCGAGCGGATCGACGGCGATTACTACACGGTGGTCGGCCTTCCGTTGATGAAGGTCTACCTTGCGCTCCGCTCGTTTGTGTAACTTCCCGCGGTCAGGATTTCTTTCAGAGGGTTTCATAAAAGCAGCCTGTATGCTCTGTGGTCTGAGCAGTCACAGACAAACATCAGGGAACTGCTCTACCACTTGGTGATTCTTCGTGCTCTTGGTGTCTTGGTGGTGAGTCTGATTCTTACCATCCGCCGCGGTCTTTGATGCGCCGTGGCGTGCGGACACAAAGAGCACCAGGTACCACGAAGCAACACAGACTTCTGTAATTCGAGACTTTCAAGAAACCCTCTCGGATTACCTTCTCTTCAACTTCTTTTTCTCATGCCGAAGATGATGCGACTTCTTTCTTTCCTCCTCCCTCTTTGCATCCCTCTCCTGCTGCACGGTCAATCAATCGAGCTGACGACGCCGATCCAGGGAGTTGAGGGGATCGATTACTTTATCGTCAACTATGTCGATCATGAAAACGGACCGGACGGGATTGCCGACTATCAGTGCGGGACGAAGACGTATGACGGACACCAGGGGACCGACTTCACGCTCCGGAGCTTTGCGCAGATGGATTCCGGCGTCTCGATCCTTGCCGCAGCCGACGGCGTTGTGTTTCAGGTGATCGACACGCTCTTCGACCGGAACAAGGAGAGTCTGCCGGAACGGGGGTTCGGCAATATGATCGGGGTTCTGCACGACGGAGGATGGCTGACCTATTACGCCCACCTGAAGAAGGGATCGGCCCTGGTGCAGCCGGGAGATCGGGTGAGAGCAGGAGAGAAAATCGCCCGTGTCGGAAGTTCGGGGAACTCGACCGATCCGCACCTTCACTTTGAAGTCTGGAAGATCGATACGCTCCTCCACGACCCGTTCGGTCCCGGTCCGTGCGGACTCAGGGAGACGACTCTCTGGAAGGACCAGCCGACATACGACACCGAATACAGAGTCATCGACTACGGCCTTCTCGATTTCGTCCCGACGCTCGACTCGCTCCGGGAGCGTCCCCCATTGTCTTCATCCTTTGCCCCCCCGGACACCGCCGTCACCTTCTGGATCCATCAGCAGGGATTACGGACGGGGGATGTGATCCGGATCGAATGGCGCCGCACGGTCGACGATGCTCTCCGGTTCGAATACGAATTTCCTGCCTCCGAACGGGACTGGTGGTATCACTACTTCTGGTCCTGGATCAGTCTCCCCCCTTCCGACGAATATCTCGTCCGCTACTTCATCAACGACCGACGGATCGTCGAGCGACGCTTTGAGGTGGAAGGATCGAACGCCGTGGATGAAGGAGAACCGACGACCGGCATCTCGGTCCGGTATCTCTCCGGAACCTGGAACGTCATCTCGATCAGCGTCGGCGAGAACTCGACGGGAAGACCTGTCCAGGTAACGCTCTTCGAAACCTCGGGTCGGCAGGTCGGGGTGTTGCATGACGGAATCATCGGTCGGGACCGTCTGTTGCTCGACCTTGCCCCGCTTCATCTTTCAACCGGAACCTACATCCTTCAGATCTTCGATGATGGACGGAGTTCCGCAGTGCCGATCATCGTCGCCCCGTAGCGTCCGGACAGACTCCTTCACGTATCTTTGTGCTTTTCATGAAGCTTTCGGCGAATGTCCGGGAGGCTCACACATCACACGCAACATCCGAATCACATGACGACCGAAACACACGAGAAGCACCGTCTGATCCCCCGCCTCGGACTCTTCACCACGACGATGATCGTCGTCGGGGCGGTGATAGGATCGGGCATTTTCCGTACGCCGGGGGGGATGGCCGAGTCGCTGATCGCCACAGGATCGGGGACGCCGTTTCTGCTTCTCGGCATCTGGCTGCTGGCCGGAATGATTACGCTGCTCGGTGCGCTCAGCAATGCCGAGGTCGCCTCGATGATTCCGGAGACCGGCGGACAGTACGTCTATTTTGAAAAGATGTACGGTCCTTTTCCGGCCTACCTCTACGGCTGGTCGGTCTTTGGTGTGATCCAGACCGGATCGATTGCGGCGATCGCCTACGTCTTTGCCGAGTATACCATCCGCTTCTTCGGTCTGGGAGAGATGGGGGTTGATCCGAATGCCTTTTCCTTTCATCTCCCGTTTATCGGAGACATCCGTCCGGCATTTGAACTGAACGCAAAGATGATCGCCTCCGGCGTGATTCTGTTGCTGACGATCATCAACTACTTCGGCGTCCGGTTCGGCGGGGCGGTGCAGAATTTCTTCACCGTCTCGAAAGTGCTGGCGATGCTGATTCTGATCGGCGTGGCGTTTCTGGTTCCGGGTGAGGGAGCCGTTGCAAACCTGACGACTCCCTCCTCGGTCGGCGGTGGAGAGACGCTGCTGATCTTCGGCATCGCCGCCGCACTGCAGGGGGCGTTCTGGACCTATGACGGCTGGAACAACGTCACCTATATCGCCGGCGAGGTCCACACGCCGCAGAGCAGCATCCCCCGCGCGCTGATCTACGGACTCGGCACGATCATCACGGTCTACATTCTGATCAATCTCGCCTACGCCTATATTCTCCCGATCGACCAGATGGCCACATCCAAACTGGTCGCCTCGGACGTAGCCGACCGGCTTTTCACCGACGGAGGGACGTGGATTGCGCTGCTGGTGATGGTCTCGACGTTCGGAACGACCAACGGGACGATCCTGGCAAGCGCCCGGGTCTATTTTTCGATGGCCCGCCGCAACGTCTTTCCCCGGTTCCTCGGAAGCGTCCACGAACGGTACCGGACGCCTGCGGCATCCCTTTTCACACAGTGTGCCTGGAGCATCATGCTGGTCTTCACCGGCACGTTCAATACGCTGATCGATATGCTCCTCTTCGTCAGTTGGGTCTTCTATGCGGCCGGAGCCTGGGGACTTTTCATTCTGCGCCGGAAGTATCCGACGGCGACACGTCCCTACCGGGTTCCCCTCTACCCCTTCGTTCCGGCCCTCTTCATCCTCTTCGCCCTCGCCTATCTGGTCCTGACCGTCTACAACGACATCGACAACTACATCAGGGCGACCGAGGCGGGGGAACCGGCACTGATCAATTCGGCTATGGGACTTGTGCTGGTACTGATCGGGGCACCGATCTATTTCTACTATCGACGGAAGCACGCGAAGGTGAACGAGAGTGACTGAGGAACGGGAAATGGAGAGCATGGAAGAGACGGAGTTGACGGAGATGCAGGAAGAGGAGATTCCGCTGTTTGATCCGGCGGAGATCAGGCGGATCGCTCTGTTCAGGCCGGGAACGCTGGGAGACATGATTCTGACGACTCCTCTGTTTGCCGCACTGAAGGAGATCTTTCCGGAATCGGAGTTGACGGTGATCGCCAACGAGTGGAACAGCGTCATTCCGGAGAACCACAAGGCGGTCGATCATGTACGGGGGATACCTTCCGGCCTGCGCGGCTTATCCGACTGGCTGCGGCTGTTTGCGTCGGGACGGTTCGATCTCTATATCGATCCGAAAGATCATCGTTCCACGACCTCCAGGATCGTTGCGGAACTGATCAGAGCAAAGCGAAAGCTGGTCGTGCCGGCGAACCTCCCTCTCTTCTCCGGTGCGGACATCGTTCCCCCTCCCGCCGGACCTCACTTCGTCGACTCGGCACTGGCACCGATGCAGGTGATCGCTCCGGAAACTTCCTTTGAACGGCATCCCTCATTCCTGATACCGCAGAGAGCACGGCTGAGGATGGAAGAAGAGATCGGAAAGAGTGAAACGCCTCTTCTTCTGGTGAACATTTCAACGGGAAGCCCGACCAGACGATGGCCGGAAGAGAAGTGGAAAGAATTCGTCCGGCTGGTCGACTGGAACGGAACGCTTGTCGTCATCTCCTCACCCGGAGACCGGGGGAGCGGAGAGCGGATCGCCTCGGTCCGTCCCGACGCGCGTTACGCGGCCACCGCCGATCTGATGGAAGCCGCCGCCCTGGTTGACAGGGCAACATGCCTTGTCACCTCCGACACATCAATCGTCCATATCGCCGGAGGACTGAACAGGCCGATTCTGGCCCTCTACTTCAACGCCCCGGTGATGATGAGGAAGTTCTCTCCCCTTTCCGATATTCAGCAGGTACTTGTAGCGCCGGATGAACGGCCGGTAGAGGTTATCGAGGTCGGCGAAGTACTGGAGAGGTTTGAGGAGATGCGGGGTGAGCTTTGAGTTGTGAGCAGTGAGCTATCAGCTTTGCGTCTTTATTCTTTGCGTGAGCTATGAGCAGTCAGCGTTGAGCAATCAGCTTTGAGTTGTGAGCTATGAGCAATCAGCTTTGAGTTGTGAGCTATGAGCCAACGATCTGACTCCGACTCTTGACTCTTGACCCACGACTCCTGACTCCCTCTAAAAATCCTGCCCGATCGAGAGATAATATTTCGGTTTGCTCCAGGAGTTCAGGTTGTAGCTCCAGGCGACATCGAAGCGGAGGGGGAAGCCGAAGACGAAGGAGCGGAGACCGATACCGGTGCCGAAACGGAGATCGTCGGCGACGGTACGTCCCTGCAGGTCGGTCGTCGTCAGGTTCAGATTCTCGTCCCAGGCGGCACCGACGTCGGCAAAGACCGAGCCGGTCAGAAGTTGAAGAATCGAAGGAAGCACACCACCGCTGCCGAAGAGGAGGAGCGGGTAGCGAAGCTCCAGATTGACCAGACCGTACTTCGATCCGATCGATTCGCCCCAGTCGTATCCCCGCAACGGATAGCCGGGCGTCACCAGTGAGTAGTCCTCCGCATCGGCAATCGGAATTCCCTGACTGCTGAAGTCTGAATTGATCCAGAAGCCGTCCATCCCTCCGATAAAGAACTGCTGCGGATCGGGTCCGAAGCTGGCGCCGCCGGAAAAACGGAAGGCGATGTCGTAGAGTCCGAGCTTGTCGAGCGGGATGTAGTGACGGAAGTCGGTGGTCGCCGACCAGAAGCCGACGCCGTCATCGCCGATCTTCGGGCTACCGGTCAGGTTGACATAGTAGCGGGAGCCGACAACCGGACTGAGAATCAGCGTCTCGGTGTTGTCGAAGACGTAGCGGACGTTCGGCATGGCGAGGAACTTCGACTGATCGTTCAGGAACGATTCCCCCTCAAGCGTTTCACGCGAGACGTTCATCAGCGTCGTCCCGAACTCGACCCGGCGGAACCGGTCGAACGGATTCGACGCGGTGACGCTGGCCCCGAGCTGTCGGAACCGGGCGATCTCGCCGAAGCTTCCGACGCGGAAGAGGACGGAATTCTGGAAGAGACCGAACTCGTAGTCGATCCGCTTGGCCAGATAGCTGTAGTAGGCGTAGAAGTCGCTGTTGATCAGATCGAACTGCAGGTTGCCGGCCAGATAGATATTGTGATCGCCAAGCTCATCGCTGAAGAGGGCCTGCACCAGACTCTGGAATCCGTAGAACGAATTGTAGGCTCCGGTCGCCTGGAAGACATCCATCGAGAACTTCACCTTGTAGTCCTGCACCACGTAATCGCCGTCACCGTCAACCGCGCCGGTCGGCGGATCGGCCGGTTTCGTGTAGGTCCTCGGTCCCGCCCGGTCGGCAGGCGGTTCCGACATGAGAGCCTCGTCCAGATCGATCTCCACGTCATCATATCCTTCCACATCGGTCACCACCGTCACACTCTCCTCCTCCTCTTCTCCGGCAACGATTGCCGTGTCCGACACACCCCCATTCCGTTTCAGAAACGTCGTCTTCTCCAGTCCGTCCGGCAACCGCAATTCACGCGGCGCCAGGAGCTGGAAGATGTCGTATCCCCTGCCGTTCCAGGCCGAGAAGACCAGTCGGCTTCCGTCCGGAGTCAGCGTCAGTTGCTCGATGCCGGTGATCGAATTGGTGATCGCCCGTCCTTCGCCTCCGGGAGTATCCTTTACATAGATGTTGTAGATCCCGTTCAGGTCGGAGACATAGAAGAGGGAACCGTCCGGTCCGGGTGTCGGAGTCTTTTCAACGGCTTCATCCGAAGTAATCCGCTCAAGGAGAAGAGAGGTGGCGTTCAGACTGTAGATATCGATCTGCTGATAGTCGTAATTCCAGATCTTGTAGTCCAATCCCGTCGCACTCCGGATCGGATTGTCCTTCCGATCCGAAAGGAAGAAGACCGTCTCACTGTCTCCACTCCACTTCGGATCGAAATCGCTGTAGAGATCATCGGTCAGATTTCTCAGTTCCTTCCCGGCCAGGTCATAGACATAGATATCCGACATATCCCCCTTGATCCCCTGGAAGGCAAGTCTCTTTCCGTCGGGAGACCAGTCGACCGAGTAGATGGCATCGAGATCGAATTCCAGCTTTGTCCGGTCGCCGGAGCGGACATCGATCAGGAAGATCACATCCTTCCCCTTCGACTTGACGGCCATGGCAACACGTCGGCTGTCGGGAGACCAGGCAATGGCCGGACTCAGGAGATGAAGTTCCTCGAACTCCACGTTTCTCTCCCCTTCGACGAGCCTGCGGACATTGGAGGGATCGGCGATCTCCATCAGGTAGACCGAGCGGGGACCGTCGCGATCGGAGATAAAGGCGACGTTCAGTCCGTCGGGAGAGATTGAAGGGGAGGCGTTCATGAACGATTCCTCCTCCTCGTGATCGGTCAGAGCCCGGGCAAAATCGCGGGGACGTTTCCGGTCGGTGATGTCGGGCCAGTAGATTTTCTTCAGGTCGTAGAGGAACTGTTCGGAGAACTCCTCAAGTCCCTTGCCGAAAGCCCCCTTGAAGGCCGCATCCAGCGATGCCGAGGAGTTGACCCGGTCAAGCAGTTCGCCGATCTTGTCCCGACCGTAATTCTCGGCCACATACCAGTAGAAGGCCTGTCCGCCACGATAGGCGAAGTAGCCGTTCATCTGGTAGAGCTCCGGCATGTACTCGCCGATCACCGCATCGCGAATAAACATATCGGTCTCGACGTTATAGCCGTCGTGTCCTTCGAATTCGGCCAGCCCTTCGTTCATCCAGATCGGAAGATCGACCTGGATGTTGTTCTGGATAATCGACTGAACCGAGCCGCCGTAGAACTTGTCGTTCAGGACGGCGTGGACAAGTTCGTGGTGGATGACGTGACGGAACTGTTCCCAGTTCCCCTCGAACGGGACCACAACCCGGTTCTTGTACAACTCGGTCACCCCTCCTACCCCTTCCGGCATGTAGGCGGAGACCACATTGGTCTGCTGAAAATCGTTCTTGGAATTGTAGACGACCAGGGAGATGCGCTCGGTGATGGTGAAGCGGAGATCTTCCTGCACGGTTCGCAGGGCGTCCTCGGCAACGTTGGCGGTGAAGACGGCCAGGTTCTCTCCGGACTCATCGTAGAAGTAGATGTCGAAGTGGGCGCTCTGGATAAACTTCCAGTCGAACTCACGATACTGCACCTTGTTCTTGCCGAACTCCTGCGCCGATACCTGACTCCCCGACAGAAAAAGCAGGAGAAGGGCAATAATTCCCCTCGCCGAATATGAAAACGCTTCGGTGGGTCTCTTCAACAGACTGGAAAACATACTTGATTCAGAAGATTGCATTGTTCTTGCAGGCACACACGAGCGACGCCCGTAACGGCGAACGATTGTAGGGTAAAAATCCTCCCCCTTCATTCCCCTGTCGTGTGATGACGACTCTATCCTCCCACCGAACTACCCTCTGTCACCGGTCAAGTTACAGGATATTCATCCACATTCCGTTATCTTGGCCGCTGGAATTCTGTCAGAATAGATTATTGCCGTGTTTCGATTTCGATCCGCATACTCAGCCGCAACCGCGACCGTGGCAATCTTTGCCTATGTCCTGCTGCTTGTTGCCGGATCGATTCACGCCACGAGACACTGGGATGGTCACGCCACCGACGGGACCGGCCTGTTCAGTCCGGATCGGTTTTCCGATGCGGACGATCGGGAGACTCCTGCCGACAATCAGAGTCCGGAGGATGAAGAAGAGAATGATTGTTTCCTCTGTCTTCACGGAAAAATCCACTCCTCTTCGGCCGACGCACCATGCCTTACAGAACTGACCGAGACGGGCAAAGAGTTCCCTCTGCTCGTTTCGGCCTCTCCTTCCTTCTCTACGGTTTCTCTACCGCGACTTCGCGCTCCGCCTTTCGTTTGAATTGAGCTTTGAGTTTTCAGCGATGAGCTTTGAGCGGTCAGCTTTAAGCAATCAGCTTTGCGCCTTTGCTCTTCGCGTCCTTTGCGTGAGCTTTGAGCTTTCAGCGGTCAGCTTTGAGCTTGCTGATAGCTAACGGCTCATAACTCACCGCTGATGGGTCACAGCTGATTGCTCATAGCTGATAGCTCACCACTGATGCTCACGGCTGACGGCTCATAGCTGACGGCTCACCGCTACCCCGACAATTTCCACTATTCAAACGAAACGAAATCAACAATGAATACCATACATCTTTTCCGCAACACCACGACAGCCCTTCTCCTCCCTCTGTTTCTGATCTTCTTCATCTCCGCCTGCGAGGAGAACCCGGTTGAGGAGGAGGAACATACCGATCCGGTCGGACTGATCGTCAGCGACGGAGGTGTCGAGATCGTACGAGTTGACCGGAGCACAGTCACCGGAACGTTTGACGTCACCGCCGGCGTGCTCTCCCCTCACTACGATCTGGAGTTTCTTGATGAAGATGGGGATACGTTCATTCCGGACGACCCCGACTTCTCTCCCGAAGCGATCATCGCCGATCCGGAGGTCGTCGAGGTAGTCCGTGACGAGCCGCACGACTGGAATTTCCACCTTCGGGGGTTGAAGGAGGGGACGACGACGGTCAGACTCGGCATCGCACACGGAGGGCACAGCGATTATCTGTCGCCGGAGATTACCATCGTCGTCATGCCGTAACAGGGGTAGCGACGATGAACGGAAAAAGAAGATTCAGGAGGAAGAGGATCGTTCCGGTCCTCTTCCTCATACTCCTGACGGCCGGAAGCAAAAGAATGATGGCCGGATGCATCATCGGAGAAGTGGTCGACGCGGCAACCGGAGAGCCGATCAACTGGGGAACGATCCGAATCATTGAGTTGAACCGTGCCGAACCGGCGCACGACGGCGGACGGTTCCGGTTCTGTGACGTTCCGGTCGGAAGCTACAGACTGGAGGTCACCGCTCTCGGTTTCCGGACCGAGGAGCTGAAGCTGCAACTCGATTCGGAACGGGATACGATCAATTTGCGGGTTCTGCTGGAGGAGACCGCGCTGCAGCTTGACGAGGTGGTGGTGATCGGTCAGCGGGACGATTCGTTCGGCGGACTCGATCCTTCCAGAAAACTCTCCGGCTCTTTGCTGCAACAGGAACTCGGGGGGACGCTCGGGGGAACGCTGGCAAACGAGCCGGGAGTGGCACAGCAGTCGATGGGACCGGCAACCTCCCGACCGGTGGTCCGGGGGGTCGGCGGCGACAGGTTGACGATCCTGGAGGATGGCGCGACAACCGGAGATGCGTCAAGTATTTCGGCCGACCATGCGGTGGCGGCCGATCCGATCGGTGCCGAACGGATCGAGATCCTTCGGGGTCCGGCCGCCTTCCTCTACAGTTCGAACGCACTCGGCGGCGTCATCAACGTCGACCGGGGAAACAGGACAGGGAACCTGCCGGATCAGATTCACGGGAACGTTACGGTGCAGGGCGAATCGGTCAATACCGGTCTGTCGGGAGGGGCCTCTCTCCGCATCCCCCTTGCACCCCTCGGTCTCTTCCTGCGCGGGAGTTACCGGAAAACGGGGAATGTCCGGGCCGGCGGTGAAGAGATCGGCAACACCGATCTTGAGACGATCGATGTTGCCGGAGGACTCCGGTTTCCTTTCAAGCAGGGGGCGGTCGGCGTCGAGGGGGCACTCTACCGGAACCGATACGGCATTCCGGGAGGATTCATCGGCGCACATCCGGAAGGGGTACGGATCGAGATGCGGAGGCGACAGTTGGCCGCCGACGGGGAAATCCATCCGGGAGGTTCTCTCTTCCGAACGGTTTCGTTTGAAGGGAACTACACCAATTACTATCACCGCGAACTGGAAGCAGCCGACATTATCGGAACCGAATACGGCATCCTGACGACTTCCGGCGCAGTGCGACTTCACCACCATCCGGTCGGGAAGTTTTCCGATCGCGGAGTTATCGGGCTACAGGGATCCTTCGTCAATCTGGCCGCCAACGGCGTCCGCATTCCGCAGACCGATGAGAAGAGCATCGGCCTCTCTCTCTTTGAGGAAAAAGGATTCGGCGACGTTTCCCTCTCGGGGGCGATCCGCTTCGACCTGCGGCAGGTGGTGCCGTCGCGCGAAGATTCCACAAGCGCCGGTCACGTTCGCGAACGGACGTTCAACGGATTCTCCGGCGGGATCACCGCCTCCTGGTCTCCCGACCTCGGAACCGGCGAGGCTCCCTTCCATCCCCTCTCCTTCGGCCTGACCTTGTCGCGAACCTGGCGCACTCCGAGCATAGAGGAACTCTTCTCCGACGGACCCCACCTTGCCGCCTACAGTTACGAAGTGGGAAATGCGGAACTGGAGCCGGAGGAAGGACTCAACATCGAGCTGAACGGAAGGCTTTCCGGCGAAAACGGCTACGTTGCCGGAGCACTCTTCGGCAACCGGATCGGGAACTACATCCTGCCCCATGCCACCGGCGAGACGAGCTTCCGAACCGGACTTCCGCTGTATCGACATACCGGAAGCGATGCTCTGCTGATCGGAGCGGAACTGGAGTTCGAACAGGAGCTTCCCTGGGGACTGAGCGGGGGAGGATCGCTGAGCTGGGTTCGGGGTGAGGAGATCGCGACTCACACTCCCCTTCCGGCAATCCCACCGCTGAACGGACGGGTGAGTCTGCGACACAAGGTCGGATCGGTCCTCTCCGGGGTTACCGCCCGCTGGAGCGGTCCGCAGAAGAGAACCGGAGAGTTCGAGGAACCGACCGAGGGCTATCTCCTCTTCGATCTTCTCGTCCAGCTCCGCCTGAACTCCGCCGCGACGTTCCACACGTTGATTCTCGGCGTCGACAATGTGCTGGATACGGAGTACCGGAACCATCTCTCCCGCATCCGATCGGTCTTTCCGGAGCCGGGCAGAAACCTGCGACTTCACTACCGCCTTACATTCTAAGATGGGAACGGAAGGTTGAAAAGGGGATATTTCCCGGGAGCATCGGCCCGGAGCTGATGCTTCTGATGCGATTGGGAAAATAGAAGGGGCTGATGTGCGACATTCTCCGTTCAAAAAACTCTGTTTCCGGATCGCAACCTATTATATTGGAACCGGACCCAATAATATTAATGAAGAAGATGCAACTGACCCGATTAGTCGTTCTTTCCCTTGCCGTCACCCTTTTTGCCGCCATTGCCCGCGCACAACCCGATCCGATCGTTGATTCGGTCTACTTCGATGAGGAAGACTCCACCGATGTCTACGTGATGGGAACGGTCACCGTCACCGACCGCAGGCGCGCAAAGATCACGCCGATCCCGCACGATCTGGTGAAGCCGGCCGAGTTGAACAAGTCGGACGCAACCGATATCGCCTCGATTATGTACGAGGTCCCGGCAGCCCGCATCCAGACGAACTCACGGGGGGAATCGATTCTCTACCTGCGCAACGCCGGCGAACGACAGGTCTCGATCTTCTTCGACGGAGCCTTGCTGAACGTCCCCTGGGATAACCGGGTCGATCTCAGTCTCGTCCCCCTGAACGCCGTCGGCGGCATCGTGACCGAGAAGGGTTCGCCGAGCGTCCTCTACGGGGCGAACGTCATGGGAGGGGCGGTCAATATCCTGACGCGCGAGCTTGAGGCGGACGGACATCTGACCGAGTTCAAGGGGGGGGTCGGAGAGAACGGATTCGTGAGTTCATCGCTGACACATCTGGGACAGAACGGAAAATTGAACTACATCGCCTCGGCATCTTTTGCGCAACGGGACGGACTTTCCCTCCCCGAGGATGCCCCCCTCCCCTTCAATCAGGTTGATGAAGACGTCCGGACCAATACCGACAGCAGAGAGATCGGCCTCTACGGTCGTGGAGAATACCGGTTCTCCGACCGGGGGGCCCTCGGTCTTTCGCTGAACGTGATCGATTCGGAGAAGGGGATCGCACCGGAAGGGCACGTCGACCCGGAGGTCGACCGGGTCAGGTTCTGGCGGTATCCGGACTGGCAATTGATCAACGGGACGCTGACGTATGATTTCCGATTCGGAGAGTACGGTCTCTGGAACCTGCGGGGAGCCGGGTGGGCCACGTTTTTCCACCAGCGCATCGATCAGTACGATTCACCCCAATACGAAACGCTCACCGACGCACAGAAGGACGACGACGCGACGTTCGGACTCCGGACGATTCTGACCCGAGAGTTCGAGCGGGGAAGACTGAGCATCGCGGCGAACCAGTTCCACTCCACGCACGAGCAGATCGACTCGCAGTTCGACTCGCTCGGCGTCGAGGAAGAAGGAGCTCTGCAGAATTACGCGCAGTATATCTTCAGCGTCGGCGCCGAACATGAGGGAGAATGGGGAGATCGGGTGCGGACGGTTCTCGGCGCCGGAGTGGACGGGATGATGACGCTGGAATCGGCCGACAAGCCGGAGCAGGATCCCTTCCTCTCCCCCAGTCTGACGACCGGAATCAACTACCGTCTTGCCGACCGGCACAACGGACGGTTCTCGGTCGGAAGGAAGAGCCGGTTCCCCTCGATGCGGGAACTCTACGGCGAGGCGCTCCGCCGCTTTCTGGTCAACCCGGACCTGAAGCCGGAGTCCTCCTGGAACATCGATCTCGGCTACGACGCCGCACTCACCGACGATCTCAGCCTGGAGGCATCGGTCTTCGCGCAGTTCACATCGAACACGATCGACCAGCGTTCGGTCGACACGCTCGGGTCGACGCTGCGTCAGCGGATCAATCTTGAGGGGAGCAGGGTCTTCGGCGCGGAGGCCTCGTTCTCCTGGCGGATCACCGAGCGGCTTCGGGCAAACGGGCACATCACGATCAGCAATCCCCGGGCCGAGGCCGCCGACGCCGACACGCTGACGTTCCTCTCGGAGAAGCCGGAGCAGATCGGGACGCTCAACCTCTCGTGGAACGCCCCGCTGGGCTTCCAGCTTGACGGCGAGGCGATCTACACCGGCACGGCCTACTCGCTGAACAACGACAACGTCTTCGTGGAGCTTGACCCGGCACTGCAACTCAACGCCCGTCTTGCCTGGCGGACCGCCCAGCCGATTTCAGCTATCCGCTACCTGGAACTCTTCCTCCGGATGGACAACATCACCGATGCGGTGACGCTTTACCAACTTGGCCTACCGGCGGCGGGTCGGGAAATTCGGGGGGGATTGAAGGTGGTGTTGTAAGGGTAAGGAATTGACGGGAACAACCATCGCTGTTCGGAATCTGTGTGTCATTGGGTTCCGGACAGCGGTGCGGTAGCTGCAAGCCTGCGGCAGAAGCTGCTCTAATCGGCTTGTTTTTCGTCCCTGCCAATGACAGCTTAACAGTGGAACTGCATACTACTTTTTCAGCAGATTCAAGCTTCTGCTTTCCAACCAGTCTTCTCCATCCGGCCGCTTGTCCCACACCACGTTTTGTACCTGAATTCTCTCATCTGCATCTCCATTCCACTCAACCGTCAGCCCAGCTTCTTTCAGCCTTGCGACTACCTGAGCTCCAACGCTTTTCGTACTCTCCTCAGAGCCGTTGATAGAGCCGAAGCTGATGTAGAGCGTTCCGGGTTGCAGAGTAATATCCTCGGTGGAACGTTCCGGAATCAGGCGTTCCAGATCCTGCTTCCGGTAGAAGCAATAGCCGAGAAGATCGTTCCGTTTGGTCCGGGCAATCACCTTCTCCGCCAGCGCAATACTGTCCGATTCATCAAATTCTGTGTTATGCAAGGCAATGATGCCGTCAGTGTGCAGAATATCGAAGGCGTCAGCAAGCTGGTAGAAATCTGATGAAGAATCAAAATCGTTTCTCATCAAAGCGCGATTCTTGAGCATCGAAGCTCTGCTGATCTCTACACCGAGTTCCACTTCATCCGGGTTGATCGTATACTTTGTTGAACCGTACAGACGGGCGACAATTTGCTGCTTATCGATAAAGCCGAGCCAGACATCCTTCCATATCCATTCACGTAATTCTTCCGGCATTTGACATCGTGGATCGTCAAACTGCAAGTACTCGTACAAGTCGGCATCGATCAGAACATCTTTCACATATTCATGTCTGCTAAGGACCAGACCTGAAGGATGATAAAATTTCTCAGTTCTTGATGCTTCCGGACCAAGATCCGGCAACTTGCTCTCCATATCAATAATAACGTCGTAGACAAAAGTAGTACTCCTGTCACTTCCATCCCACTCCACAAATGTGGGATATCCACGACTTCCTTCCACTGGACGAAAGTACAGAATGTCATTCCCCACTGAATCGTAGTATTTTATCCACATCGCGTAGATTCTTCCCGAAGCATCATACTCGATCCATTGTGAGCTACGTATGGTGTCATCATACAGATACTCACTACGAGTCGATATTCCACTATCACGAAGGGAGACCGTTTCGATAGGGCGGTTCCGGTTATCGTACGTCTTGAACGTACGAATCAGTGTGTCCCCTGCCGGGTTAATTTGCCCTGTTTCAACACAATTCCCTTTTTCATCATACACTCCGTAATTATATGTCCACACATATCCATTCTTATTATAACTGATCTCGAGGAACTGATTACTACCCTCATCATAGATATTTTCATGCCAGTATGGAACATCACCTACACTATCAAAAGTAGCGGATAGCACAGGTCTTCCTTTATCATTATATAATGTCCAGTACTTCAACAGCGTATCAACCACTGCGCCATCTTTTATCACTAATTCATACTCTCTTGACACTTTGATCGCAGCTTCCTGAAATTGAAGATCCCTTTCACGAATACACTGTCCCTGAGCAAAGTTCGGGGACATCACACCTGTAATTGCCCCTAGTAACCCGGCAAGGATGGACAGAAACATTTCACCCTTCCTGAGCTTGCTGAATCTTAGTATACCTGTGGCTAGTCGACATTCAGTTATGTATATAGAGACACTTTCCATGATTCAGTCCCGGATGAAAATCTTCTTTCATATTGGCCATTGAACATAATATCCAGACTCTATCTGCCAGCCCTCACCTCCACCTTCCCCCCTACCTCCTCCCCCGCCAATCGCGCACGCCACAGATAGACCCCACCTGGCACATCCTCAGCCTCCCAGACGATCCGTTCATCATTACCGACCCCGCCATCTGCGACCGGATTATAATCGAATACCACTCTCCCCCCTACATCAACAATCCGGAATTCCTCCGGTGCTCCCCCCGGGAATGTGAAGAGGATCCGGTCCGGACCGATCCGGCTTACGTTGCAGGAGAATTGTTTTTCCGGTGAGTTGACGGAGCTTGATGGAAGAGGAAGCGCCAGATCAAGGCAGACCGGAAGATGATCGCTCGCGTCGTACAACGCCTGGGCAATCGCGGCGGAGACGGCGGTGTTGTCCGGCGCGTTGACCGAGTCATCGAAGTGCTTGCCGTCGTTGCCGAAGGTGACGTAGCTGCCGGGGATGTAGAAGTCGAGCAGCGGTTCGCTCAGCATGATGAAGTCGAACCGGTCGTCGAGTCCGCTGCCGAAGCCGCCGCCGAACTGACGGGTGCGGGTGCTCTGCGTGTGGAGATCGGCGAAGAAGAGACTGTCGCCGCTCCACTCTCCCGGACGATCGATCGGATCGAAGAAGATCTCCTCTCCATCCTCATTCCTCAACAGATTCTGATAGGCCTCCTCACCGGAATTATAGACGTTCAGATCACCGGTGGCGAGGATGCCGAAGACCTGCGGTCCGGTAGTGCGATGGAACGACCGGACCGAACGGGCGTTCACGACACGGGCCGCCCTGTCGGCACTTGTGCTTCCGGCTTTCCAGTAGAGGGACATCACCGCAAGCCGTCGGCCGCTCCCCTTGTGATAGATATCCAGGACGAACTGATCGGCCGGCGTGTCCGAACCGACCCAGCGGCCGTTGTCGCGGAAGAACTCCGGATCGTAGAAGGCCGAGGAGTAACTGGAATGCTCAGCGTCATACGCAATGCCGACGCCGACCAGAGGCCGGTCCAGCTTTGCGGCGATCTCATCGGCGAACAGCCGGTATCCCTCCTGCGTGGTGATCTCCTGCACCGTCAGCACGTGCGGACCGATCGCATTCAGGATCATCCGGTACTCGTCGACAAGACCGGTATCCTTCTCGTCGAAACTCAGGAGGTTGTATGTACAGAAACGGAGGGTATCGAAACGTTGGGTGAGTGCGGTTGCGGGTGTGAACAGAAGAAAGAGCAAGACAAGACGATAGATCATACACGGGCTCCGATTGGTGGAAACGATAAACTAAAGATAAAACAAATCGCCCCCCGGTCCGGCAAGGCCGTTGAGCATTTCGCATGCCGTTGCTCTCCCGCCGCACCCTGAAGAGGTGCGGCTACCCCCGGTTGATTTATTTTATTTTACTTCCACGATCACAAATTCCACGCGGCGGTTGGCTCTCCTCCCCTCCTCGGTTCCGTTGTCCTCCACGGGGTTCTCTTCTCCCAGTCCTTTTCCTTCCAGACGGTCGGCGGAGATGCCGGCGTCGCGCAGGTATCCGACGACGGCTTCGGCACGACGGACCGACAGGTTATAGTTGTCACCGACGGTGCCGACGCTGTCGGTGTGCCCTTCGATCCGGACGGAGACCGACCGATGGGTGCTGAGGAAGGAGGCGATCCGGTTCAGCTCCGGGAAAGATTCCGACCGGATGTCGGCCCTGCCGGTCTCGAAGAAGAGATTGTTCAGCCGCAGACGTTCGCCCGAGCGGATCGGGATCATCGAGAGGTCGACCTTCATCTCCTGATATTCGAGAAGATCGGTCAGGTCGATGTGTTCGCTGATCGAGAGATAGTTCTCCGCCTCGGCCCGGAACCCGTACTGCGCTCCGGCCGGCAGGGCGATCTTGTAGCCGCCGGTCGCCGGATCGGTCCGGGCGGTTCCCGTCTGCAGACCGGTCATAAGGTTTTCGTAGACGATCGTCGCATCCAGCGGAGCTCCGTTATGCGAGGCGGTCACCTTCCCCTCGATCAACACCACCGGAAGCGGACGCACACCGGGGGGAAGGGTCACGCGGAAGATATCGGAATGACCATCCTCTTCAAGTTCCCGGCTGAAGTAGGCATAGCGCCCGGAGGCCGGGATAAAAAAGAACTGATCGCCCCCCGCCGTGTTGATCCGCTCCCCGAGATTCTCCGGTTCAGACCACACAAGCCACGAGTCGTCCGACCTCCTGCTGACGAACAGATCGGAACCGCCGAATCCCCCGTGGCCGTCGCTTGAGAAGTAGAGCGTCTTTCCGTCGGCCGCAAGAAAAGGAGAAGCCTCCTCCCCGTCGGTATTGATGCCGTATCCGAGATGTTGCGGAGTCGACCACGTTCCGTCGTCGCCGCGAAACGAGACGTAGAGATCGTTATCTCCGGAATAGCTTTCCGAGTTGGACATCAGGAGCGTTCTGCCGTCGTTCGAGAGATAGGACTGATGGTAGGAACTGCGACTGACGTATCCCTCTACCCTCAGTTCCTCGGGTTTCGACCACCCTCGTTTTGTTCGATGACTGATCAATGCCGGAGTCGTCAGGTAGGGGGAGTGAAGCAGCAACGTATTTCCGTCCGGCGTGACGGATTTGACGCCGTCATGACTTTCCGTGTTCAGTCCGGAACCGATTTGCCTTGCCGTCGACCACGAGCCGTCGCTCCGCAACTCGGAGTACCAGATCTCCTCATCTCCCCCTCCTCCGGTATTTCTGGGATCGAACCGGCGGATGATGTAGAGCGTTTTTCCGTCCGGACTGATCACCGGACCGTATTCCCGCGCCGCCGTGTTGATCGCGCCGGAAAGCCTCTCCGGTGGCCTCCTTGCCTCCTCAAGCAGAATCCTGAAACGGCTTGCATGTTGGCCCTCCGGGAAGAGATCGAGATACGTCTCCCAGCCGTCTTCGTCACGGGCAATCGAAGCGGTCGTTTCTTCAAGCAGATGAAGATGTTCCGGAAAAAGCTCGACCGCCTCCCTGATCTGCGGAACGCTGGAGGCCGAGCGGACGTAGCGGAGCTTGAGCGAGTCGATTTCTTCGAGCATCGGGAAGGAAGTGATGATCGTCCGCATCTCCTCCCGGTCGGTCGTCTTTGCCGCCTCCCGCAGGTAGGGAAGAATCGGCTCCACATCGTCATACGCAACTCTGAACGCCCTGGCCTCCTGAAGGGATGCGACCGACCGGACGGCGCGGGCCTTTGCGCTGTCGGCGATGATCGGGAACCGTTCCCCCGCCTTGTGCAGATCGGCGATAGAGGAGAACCTGTCGAGATACTTCAACGCCACCACACGGCGCGCCTCTTCATCTTCGCTCAGTTCATACAACTTCGGCAGTTCCTCCCCCTTGACGACCGAAGCGGCTTCAACAATCACAGGGCCGGTTCTCTCCGAGGTTGGAAAGAGGGCGAGGAAGGTCTCCACATCCCGAAGATTCTTCGGCGTGAAGGTCGACTCCGCATTCCGGTTGATGACCGTGACGAAGGGAAGCGGATTCTCCTCCGGCACGTTGAGGAGAAGGAGATCCCTGTCGATCTTCCCGACCCAGTCCCGCACGTTCTCCCCGGTCACCGTCGGGATATCGGGTTTGAAGATCGCATTCGTCAGAAGTCCGAGCCCGAGTCCCGCCAACCCGCCGAGCGCGGCGTTGGCTCCCTTATTCTCCCGCTCCGGCTCGCCGGTCTTCCACTCCAGTTCCACACCGGAGACATAGCCGCCGTATGCCCCGGCAGCCGTCGTCGCGGCAAGCCAGCCCCACCCGAGGGCGTTCATCTCTTGCGTGTAGGCCGGGCGGTAGTAGGTCGTCTCGGTGTTCGATCCGGAGCTTTTCGCCTCGCGATAGACCGGTGTGTGGGAATAGCATCCGACCAGAAAGGAGGAAAGGACAGCGAGAAGCAGGCCCCGACGAACGAAACAGGGTCGGCATATGAGAAGAGCTGATGAGCGTTTCATAGGCATCGCAGCAATCGGAGAATACCGGCATCCGATCCGAACCCCACTGCCGGATCGTATAGACTGCCGAACAAAAACAATACAGCGTTGCCCGTGATGTGTCCCGCTGACGGGACGAAGTTACGGAAGGGGAGCGGATCAGGAACGACATCGTGTGTCGTGGTTGGAGCAAATTTCGATTGACGATTTTCGAGTGGCGAATGAGGAGAATTTCGAGTGGCGATGTTCGATTGACCAATGGATTGAAGTGCATCCCACCTTTCATTTGCCATTCGCAAATCGAAAATCGACACTCGTAAATAGAAACCGGCGACCTCCACCGTGGCGGAGATCGCCGGCCCATCCAACATACGCAAACGCACCCCCAACGCTTCGGTGCGGAACTCACGGCAATGATTGCGCCGATGACGTTGGAGACGGTGATAAAGATGTGGCGGCGGAAGCGGGAGGGCAAGGGAATAATTTTTGCACTCTGCCTACAGAAGAGACTTGTTGAGCACGAAGACAAAGCAGGGTCAGCCAGACCCCGTCGTCTCACTGAATCACACGCAGCAGTTTATGTACTTCTCCCTCCTCTGTCGTTAAACGGATGACGTAGATACCTGAACCGAGTCGGGCAAGATTGCAGGTTGTCCGGTATAATCCCGCCTCCAATGTCTCATCCAGCAAAACTTGGACATTTCGTCCCAGGAGATCACAGACTTCCAGGCGGACATGCCGGGTTCGCTCGACCCTATAGGAAAGTATGACCTCAGTCGTTGCCGGATTCGGCATCGCACTTATCTGCAATGACCTTTCTTGTTCAGGTTCGGAGATTCCGGACGTTGGTGTAATCGGTTCGTCCGCATCCAGAACATCCAGTGAGGACGTCAGTCGCACTGCTCGCAGTTGCAGTCCCAATCGGGAATCACCAAACGGGACTCCCCCTTCAGATGAGAAGCCGTGCTCTTCGGTCAGGACATAGAGCGTTCCATCCGGACCGAAACCGGTCTCTGCATCCCAGACGAACGATGTCGTATCGCTCAGGAAGTCGAGCCCCGGAACAGTCTTCCAGGAGAGGGAAGGGTCTGTCAGATCTCGTAAACCGAGAAATCTGCGCCCGTTATTCGGATTAAGAGAGTCTATAGCTCTGGGAACCACCTGATACGAGATGACTGATTGTCGATCTTCGCTCAACGAAACTGCGGGATTACCGAACGTGACGGTGGAATCCCACGACGTCACTCTCTCCACATTCCAGACTCCGGTCATCGGGTCGCGCAACGCACTGGAAAGCCCGGCATCGTACCGTCCGTTTTCGAAGTATCGAGACTCGGTCCAGGCGGCGAGTCCCGTTCCGTCTCTTCCATCGGCAGCCAGCTCGTCAAACGTTACCCCCCTCTCCGTCTCAGCGAGGACGACCGGCTCCTGCCAGTTGGAGCCGGTCCATGTCGAGCGAAGGACCTCCATATTCCCACCGTCACGCCCTTCGTGAATCCACAGCAGTTCGGCCTCTGCGTCGTTCAACCTCACAAGTGCAGGAGAGCGATTGGTTCCCACCATAGCGGCGACACGCTCCGGAGCCGACAGACTCAGTCGATTGCCGGATCGGGACACGACCGCATACCAGAGCTCCGATCCGTCCTTCGTCTCGTTCAGACTCATCCATACCAGCAACCCGATGCCGTCATCGAAGGCAAGGACCTGCGGTTCACCTTCCGCTCTCCCTGTTGATAATCCGAGCGTATCGTC
>CAMLOB010000002.1 GCA_946481475.1 uncultured Chlorobiota bacterium
TGACCATCGAAGTTTCTTCTAGATCACTACTAAGCAAAGAATACAAGGCATACCTAGCCTGATATAGATAGCCTAACGCTTGCGGTCCTGCAGAGAATGGATTAATTGCAGTCAATGTATAGTGATTTTTTAGTTGCCCTCACGAAGTTGGTGCGATGTGCATTTTCTTCTCGCACATCCGCATTCTTCCATAGGAGCAAAGGCTATAAATCTGGGAGCACACTCCAACACCCGAGCAGGCGGCTCTGGACACACCCCGGCTGTCGGCAGGAGGAACATACGAATCTCTCTGTCACATTTGCAAACACTTCCCCAACAAAAGCCTCAGCAAAAGACCAGCACTCCTCCCCAATCTACTCTCTCCCCCTCCCCCCAAACCCTGACATCCGTCAACGTCTGCCTCTCTCCTCCCCCGTAGATTGCGGTATGGGCGAACTCCCCGCAATGTATCAATGCCTGCCGGGCGTCGGCGGGCGGTTAACTGAGAGAAAGAGAGTAGAGTTATGCGTGCATCATTACGGTTTTTCATGCTGTTCCCGGCCCTTCTGGTCGCGGGACTTTTTGTGTTGCAGGGGTGTGAGGAGGATAATCCGGTGGAGCCGGATCCGAATGTGATCATCGAGGAGACGATTCTGGAGGAGAAGAGCGCGTCGATCGGTCCAGACGGCGGGACGATTGCGCTGAGCGACGGGATGTCGGCGCAGGTGCCGCCCGGGGCGCTCGGGGGGACGACGACGGTGACGGTCAGGAAGATCGGGTCGGAACGGTTCTTCGACGGACCGAACCGCTCGGCCTACCGGCTGGCGATCGCGCTGGAGCCGGAGGAGATCATCCTCAGCTTCCCGGTGACGCCGGGGGGAACGGCCGACGATATCGGCGTGCTGAACTACGATCCGGAGAATTTCTTCCAGACCGAGGCCGATCCCTATCCGTTCGAGTATAACGCCGAAACCGGTACGGTGACCGTCCGGGCGACGGCGAACAAGACGCTGAAGGATCCGAACGGTCGTGCCGACAAGAGGAGCGGGAAGATCAAGGAGAAGAATACGTGGATCGTGGAGAAGGAGCCGCTGGTGGAACCGGACGTGCAGAGCAAGGTGATCGAGATGCCCTTCTACGCGCAGGATCAGTTGACCTGCTGGGCGGCGTCGATCCACATGATGACGCGGGGCTACCGCTCCGGTGCGTCGTCGAAGGTGCCGGACTATCTGAAGTATGCGGGCTATCCCCCGAACACCGGTCCCGGCGGCTATATGTACCGCGTGAAGGTCCCTTCGCTTCTGAACATCCACGCGCAGAGCGGGGCGACAGGTTCGCTCTACTGGCGGGGGACCTCGGCGTTCAACAATCTGGTGGAGCAGATCGACTCCGGTCGTCCCGTGCTGATCGGAAGAAGCGGTCACTCGGTGATGGTGATCGGCTACAAGAAGGTGACCGCTCTGTACGGACCGGCCGCCTATCAATTCCTGGTCCACGACCCGGCCGACCCGAACTGGAGCAATCAGTGGAAGAACTGGGACTGGGTGATCAACCAGACGGTCTCCTTCACGACGTTCGCCGAAGTCTGGATTCCGGCCAAGCCGCTCGACGACCGTCCGTTGCAGACCGTCGGCCTCCCCTTCACCGGGGCGACCGGCACTATCCGGTTTACGCACCGGACCGAGGACGGCAATATCGCCTACGACGCCACGCTCGGAATCGACGAGAACGAACCGAACTGGTACGGCTGGAAACGGACCGTCTCCAGTCTCGACGAGATTCCCGGAAGCGCCGACACCCTCTTCATGAAGCTCCCCCTCTGGAACGCCGACCGGAGCAACGGGGCCGACGTCTCCCTCCGCATCTCGGTCAGGAAGCTGGACGAAAAAGAGGTCTACTCCACACACCAGTTCCTCTCCCTGCCGGTCGGAACCGGTCCGACCTATTTCAACTGGGGCATCCCGGTCAAGGAGATGCGGACCGGCAAGGGGGAACCGGACTACCGGCTGAAGGTGGAACTGCTGAAGGGGGGAACGCGCGTGCTGGATCAGTTCGACGTCGACTTCCGTCTCGGACCTCCGATCCCGGTGATCGAGTCGGTGGAGCCGGAACCGGCGAAGGCGGGGGAGGAGATCACGATCAAGGGGACCGGGTTCGGCGACGATCAGTACGAGGGGGAGGTCTCGCTCGGCGGGAACCGTCTCTACGACGTCAAGGAGTGGACCGACACGAGAATCCGGGTGAAGCTGCCGACGAGTGCCCGGACGGGAGATCTGATAGTGGCGCTCGGCGAGCAGGAGAGCGATCCTTTCTATCTGGAAGTCGATCTCGGAATCGATCTGCTGCCGAAGCTGAACACGTCGATTGTGGCGATCTCTTCGTTCGTCGGCTCGCACGTGACGATTGACGGGACGCAGTTCGGGGAGCTTGAGATCAGCAGCGCCGAGACCGGACAGGCAATCGAGTGGAGCGGAACGACCTTCACGCTCGACTACGACTGGTCGGAACCCGACCCGGCCGGAGGGGGACGGCAGTACACGTTCCGGCTGACCGGGACGGTTGCGCCGAAAGGGGATTCCATCGTCACCCTCACGGCCCTCTACTCGATCAGATGGGAGGGACCGGATAACGCCTTCGTGCAGATCGACACGAAGGAACTGGCCTTCGGCGGCGTACCGTACGGTCGCTCGGTCATCTCCAGCGACCAGCGGTTCGAGACGCTCGTCTACGAAATCTACGGGGCACCGGTCCGCTCACGCCTGACCAGGGCGGTCTGGAAGGTCACCGACGAGACCGGCGACGTCAAGTTCGCCTACGACGAGACCGACTGGGAGGATGAATTCGTTCGGCCGGGACTTGTGGTCGGGTTCGGACGGGAGAACAAGTAGGGGGCGATAAGGACATGTGATGATGCGGGAATCCCCGCTCCGGCACCGGGGGACGGCTAACATCAAACGATCATCAAACGGAGGGGATACGCAGGCCAGTGCGCGCCGGTGTATCCCCTCTCCTCTATTCGGTGAGAGGGGATATACCGGCCACCCCCTCTCCGGGAGCAGAGGGGGCGGAGATCGACGCCCCCCTTGCGCACCCCCGTTTCGTTTTCACCTCCCGGCAAGCTTTCATACATTTTTCGGGAGACCGGCAAGAGGTTTTCTCATAAGTCTTGAATTGCAGAAGTCTCTGTCGCTTTGTGGCTTCTTTGTGGCCTTGGTGACTTTGTGGTGAGATTTACCACAAAGACACAAAGGACACGAAGAATCACCAAGGGGTGGAGCATGACCCCGATGCTTGTCTGTGACTGCTCAGACCTCAGAGCACACAGGCTGCTTTCAAGAAACCCTCTGAAAGAGAGCCGACATATCCATCTTTTGATCGCAGATGCAATGAACCGTTCCTTGTTCTCTCTCTCGTTGATTCTCGGTTGCGTGGCCGGCACCATGCTTTCGGCGCAAACGCCCCTTCCGATCCTCCCGCTCGATACCGGAATGGTGTTCGACGGGATCAGACGCTTTGAACTGAAAATGGGATACGGAACAACGCAGTTCATACCGGCCGGAGCGGCCGGGACAATCGGTTATAACGGCGGCTACTTCGGTCCCGTCCTCCGTTTCATCAAAGGAGAAACGGTATCGATCAGCGTGGAGAACGGACTGAACGAACCCTCCACCACACACTGGCACGGCCTCCATGTCCCGGCGATCATGGACGGCGGTCCGCACCAGATCATCCCGGCCGGCATCACCTGGACGGCAACCTATCCGGTACTGAACAACGCTGCAACCTACTGGTACCATCCCCATCTGCACACCTCCTCTCCTCTTGACTCCACCGCAACGAACACGCAGATCTATCGCGGTCTTGCCGGAATGATCCTGATTGAAGACGAGGTCAGCCGGGGGCTTGCCCTGCCCCGGACCTACGGCGTTGACGACATACCGATGACCGTGCAGGACAAGAGCTTCAACGATGACGGCTCGCTCAGCTACACGAGCGAGCGGAGGCACGGGGATCACTTCCTCGTGAACGGAGTGGTGGAGCCGAGGTGGACGACCCACGCGCAGATGATCCGGATAAGAATTCTCAACGGATCGAACGCTCGCTTCTTCAACTTCGGATTCAGCGATGATCGTTCGTTCCATCAGATCGCTTCGGATGGAGGATTTCTCTCCAGACCGGTGGAGATGAATCGACTCCTCCTTGCGGCGGGAGAACGGGCGGAAATCGTTGTCGACTTCGGGAATGATGTCGGCAAGACGCTTGAACTCCATGCCTACAACTCGGAGAACGGCGGGATTGTTGGAGAACCGGACCGGTTTGATACGACGGACTTTCCGATCATGACGATTGCCGTCGGTGAGGCAACGGAGAATCCGGTGAGGGAACTTCCGGAGATTCTCACCACCATAAAGCGCTACACTCTTGAGGATGCCGACAACAAGGACAACCCGCGCCCCTTCGTCTTTGCAGACGGCCCCGGAACCGCAATGAACATCAACGGTCAGGTGATGAACATGAACGTCATCAACGAGACGATCCCTCTGGGCGCCACAGAGGTCTGGGAGCTCGGCAACACCGACGACGAGGCACACCCGATGCACATCCACGGCGAGCCGTTCCAGATCATCTCCCGCAACGGTGCACCACCGCCGGAGAATGAACAGGGCTGGAAGGATGTGGCGATTGTGTATCCGAACGAGAAAGTATTGATCGTCAAGAACTTCCCCCTCTATGCCGATCCGGTCAACCCCTACATGTACCACTGCCATATTCTCTTCCATGAAGGGAGCGGTATGATGGGGCAGTTCGTTGTGGTTGATACTGCCACATCGTTTGTTGAAGCAGATAATCCCTCCGGAGAGGGCCTCGCCCTCGGCGCCGGCCCTCATCCGGTCACCGACAGGGCCACGGTTTATTTCAACCTTCCTCGATCGGGTCACATACAACTGACGCTCTATAACAGGCTCGGTCAGGAGGTAATGGTTCTTGCGGAAGGGTGGTATGAAGCGGGAGAGGGGCGACTGGACTTCAACGCCGAAGGGTTGGGGAACGGACTCTATTTCTACAGGCTCGCAACGGAAGGGGGGCATATTGTGGGGAGGGTGATCGTCAACAGGTAGCCCCCCGACCTGTCGGCCCGACTCTCCTACATACCGACTTCCACAACCTTCCGGAAGACTCCGTCGGGAGTCTCCACTTTCAGGAGGTACCGGCCGGGCGTTGTGGCCATGTCGATCTCTATGGTCTGGCTGCGCATTCCGCGTACGACGTGATAGTAGAGGGTAGTCCCGAGCGGATTGAGCAGGGTAATCACAACATCAACCGGTTTCCCGAGCCGGGAACGGAGCAACAGAATTTCGGGTGAGGCTCCCTGCGTTACCTCGAACCGATCCCCCAACTCCGGAGTGGAGGGGGCAGCCCGATAGTAGATGATCTGACCGTCAATCACAATGTGCGGGTGGGTATGATCACCTACAAACTCACAGTTGTCGCAGGGACAGGGTTCAACACCGGGACGGCAGTTATTGAGATAGGGTTCCACATCATAGTCAAGACCCAGTGATTCTCCGGGACGATAGAACCGGCTGACGTCATTCAACCAGGGATACGTTATGGAACCGGGACAGAAGCCGGCGCGCGAATGCTTCCACGTGCCGTACTGTTCTCCCGCCGCTACCTTGTCGCAATCGTCCCGCCAGAGATAGTGCGCAAAGAGTCCCTTCCCCGCCTTCAGCATGTGAAGCATCCGCATGAACTCTCCGGCATTACCGGTATTTTTCTGGCCGTGTCCCGATGCCGTGACGCGAACAACGGCGAACTCTTCCGACGGTCTTACTTCCATCGGGGCCAGATGACTCTCTATCGGATCGCCCGGATCACCCAGCAGGAACGCTCCACGCCAGAGCAAATCGATACCGGTTGCCGTGAAATCGGGTTCTCCCTCCTCAAAGCGGAGCGTCATCGTCACGTAATAGCCTATCGGATCATTGTGGTGATTCGTCCGCTCGAACACGGTAATATAGGTGCCGAACGTGACCGAGTCGTGCAGCATCGGGCGCATGTGACTGACATCGAACTCCCAGGTCCATCCCTCACCATAGGCGGTCACAAACCGCCCCAGTTCATACCGGGGGACATCGAAGTAGAGAGGATTAAGGTCATCGGTAGAATACGGAGCGGCCTTCTCCGGATCCAGAATGAAGATTTCACCGATTCGATCCCAGGGATCACATCCCGTCCTGGCACACTCCAGCTTGTAGGTCATCGTGATCCGCTTGTACTTCTTCCGCGCATCGGGAATCAGATATCGGGCAAAGTCGACGCGGTAGTCATGGTCAATCCGCTGTTTGTTCCAGACGACAATCGTCGTGTCGCACCGGGAGGTTGCCGGAGCGGCGAACAGCAGAAGGAGTGTGCCGAGCAAGAGAAGCCCCGGCATCATCCCTCCCTTCGCCATACGCCTTGTCATGGAATGTCGGAACAGGACAGATCGAGTCATCATCGAGTATGGATAGCGGTTATCGTTCTCTGATATCAAGCCGCCGCCGCAGAGTCCGCTCCGGCGTGACGACCTTGAGGAGATAGATGCCGGGAGTTGTGGAGAGATCAAGCGTAAAGGTTCGCTCGGAAATATCGGAGGCCAGACGCCCGTAGATCCTGTTCCCCTCAAGATCCTGAACCTGTATGTTGACCGGTGACGGTTCGGGGAGTCGCGGCGTCACGCGTACCACACCCGGACGCTCCCCCGGTTCCACTCGCAGAACGTCGTCGCCGACTTCGTCGACGATCCGGTAGGAGATGACCTGCGACTCCATCCAGAGGAACGGAGGAGAATGTCCGATGATGCCGTACGTACAATCATCGCACGGACAGGGATCGGGTCGGGGACGGCACTCATTCACATAGGGCTCCACAGCATAATCGAGCGTGTAGAGTCCGCCGGGAGCAGCAAAGCGGGAGATGTCAAGTCGCCACGGACGGACCACATCACCGAAACAATAGCCGGCTCTCCCCCGTTTCCACCACGCATCGTCGGGAGTACCGGGAAGGTCACCACAATCATCGCGCCAGAGATCGTGCCGGAACGTCGTGTCGGCCACACTCAGTTCATGGTACTTCCGACTGTATGTCGCCCCCCCCTCGCTGTTCCCCTCGCCATGACCGGTCACGGTGACGTTGACCCTGATGAAATCGGCTTCCGGATCGGCCTTCATCCCTATCGGGCGCAGGAACCGTTCGATCGGATTATCGGGATCGCCGTAGACCGGAAGACCGCTCCAGAGATTTTCGACCCGATATGCTTCCAGATCCGGTTCTCCCGCGATGAACTTGAAGACAATCGTCACAAGGAACCCGTCCCCTCCTCCTGTCGACGTGTTGATATAGTTGGAGAGCGTGACCGAATCACGCAGCAGACTCCGGTAATCGGTCACGTCGATCACCCACCGTCCTCCCCTGTCGGGCGGAGTGATCAGGCGTCCGATCTCCGTCACCTCTTCCGCATCGCTTCCGGGTTCCGCCGAAGGGCGACGGACCGCGATTGTCGAGACCCGATCCCAGGGATCACACCCTTGTGCCGAACATTCCAGCGAATAGATCATCAGGATCTGCCGGTACCGACTGTTTGACGTCGGGAAGGCAAATCGTCCCGTGGCCGTTCGGTTCATAATATCTACTGGGGCATGGATGAACGTCACAACCGTCGTATCGGTTGCCGCGTGAAGCCCGAAACAGGGAAGGAGAATCAGACAGAGAAGGAAGAACGGACGACAGACTCCGTGCAAACCGGCGTACGATGATCTCATAAAAAACGAATCGGAGGGATGCCGGCCACGCTGTGGAAAGAGAACCATCAATAAGAATATATCATAGAGAGCTTACCCCGACGGTCCGGTACGACGGAATCAGGCTGACCTGATCCCCTCCGGACACTCCGGATAAACATAAGGGCGAACCGGGCATTATCCAAAAAAGGGGCCCCCGGTACCGCAGCACGTTCCGTCTCAATTGTCGCATCATCGGTTTTCCCTATCTTTGAGGCTTGTCAATGAGGCAGAGCCCTTCTGTAACTCATGAGTATGCCAACCAAGGACCATAACCACAAGAGCCACGACTATGCTGTTCCGTATTTTTTTCAGTCTTTTGATCGCTGTGGTGCCGGCAACTCCCTTGATGTCCCAGAGTCGCGATTTTCATACAGGGCGACTTGTCCTTGATGATAACGGAGGAGGAGGGACAACCAACTCGCTGATCATCAGTACTCCCGCAGATCTTCCCGGAGATCGGACGCTGACGATCCCTGATCCGGGACCTTCCGGCGGTGAATTCGTTCTCTCGACGTCCGGCTCCATTAACCTGAGCGAAATCGAGACGCCGAATTCCAACGAGACGCTCCGGTTGAACCCGTCGGGTGATCTGGTCCGGATCGGCAACAGCGCAACTCCCGGCTCAAGCAACGGCCTGGAGGTCTACGGTGACGTGGTGATGAACGGCCCGACGATTACCCTCTCCAGCACCGGAAGCGCCGGCTTGCAGATGGGGAGCCAGGACATCGCAGTGGTCGGCAGAACCATCTACATGAACGTGACCGAGAACGTCACCATCAACGGAAACCTTGTCGTCAACGGCGATCTGACGGTAGGGGGTGATATGCGAGTTATGGGAAGCGGCAGTCGGATCGGGTCCGGGGCTGATCTTGAGCAACTCAGGGTTCTGGGCTCAAGTGCCGGAAGCGCGAATCATCTCTACGTCGTAGGAAATGTCCGACTGACGAACGAACTCAGAATCGGCAGCACGACGACCAACACATCGATCTTCAAGACCGGAACACAGACCGGACAGATTACCTATACGTTGCCGACCTCTCTTCCGGCTTCGGCAGGGACGTCCTCAAGTATGGGGAACGGCATCATGCAGACCGATAACACCGGTGCGATGACCTGGCGGAACAGCGGCACGGGGAGCTCCGCTCTGGACTTCCCGTCAACCAACGACGGTGCAAGCAGCGATCTGACGCTCACCGTCACCGGCGCCGCCGTCGGCGACATGGTGGTCCTCGGCATTCCGAACGGAGCCCAACCGGCCGGTACCGTCTGGTATCAGGGATGGGTCTCCGCCGCCGATACCGTCACCGTCCGGCTCTACAACCAGAGTGGCGCGGCCGTCGATCCGGCAAGCGACACGTTCAACGTGATGGTCCTCAGACCATAGCGCCGGTCGCGCAGGCCGGTCTCAACGATGCGGGGAGACGGCAAGAAGAATTTGGAGAGGGTCGGGAAAGAGATTTCCGACCCTTTTTTTTATCAAAGCACTCCGGGAGGCGGTTTCTTTTCGGGAGCCTTTCGGAGGGAAAAGGATATGTATGATAAGGAGTCCCCTCTCCCACAGGAGAACAACCAACATCGAACAATCATCGCACCTTGCCTTCTCCCCTCACCTCACTGAAAAAATCAACGTCGGCAACGTCAGCTCTGAACGGGTGCTGATCAGAGGAAGGAGCTCGGGATAATCGGAAGCCGGACGCTCGGCTCGATGCAACCGGCGATGGTATTCCACGCTGAGCTTGCCGGGAGCAGAAGAGTACGTCACGGCAAGTTCCCCCAGACTTGTCTTGACTTCGCGATCCTCAGGCAACTCCTGCACAACCCAGTTTGACGGAACCTCCATATTGATCTTCTTGACGAATTCTTCATTACTATAGATCTTGATTGCATTTTCCCTCTCCTCAACCTTGACCTTTCTCTTACCGGTCAGGGAAGGGGCAAACAGTCCTTCAGTCTGAAGGATCACTTCCTCCGGAGTAATCGTCACCAGATCATCGACGGTGTAGTCAAGGCGAATAACAAGAGGCTTGTTGTAATCATCCTGGTTTTCAAGCTCATATGTATTGAACGTATATTCTCCGGCTTCGTATACGATCAGTTCTTTCATCGCCTCTGTCTTCTCTTCCTCATCCGCATCTTCCAAGGCCCTTCGCAATCCGAACCCTGCATCTCCATAGAGCAACCGCGTTTCCTTGACCTTCATCTTTCCCTCTTCGTCGATATTAACATCGAACTCTGATTCGATTCGGGTATCCGAACTGATATTTACCGGAATCGTATCCACACCAATGAATCCCCCATTGACGACACGCAAGGTCGGTTGTCCTTCAAAGGGGAAGGGGATGTGACTTACAGGATAATTCTTGATGTAGGGAAAGAGGTAGTAGCTGGTATCACCGGTAGTAACACGCAGGGCTGGATTCGGGAAGGTACCCGGATAGACAAATCCTTCAGTGTAAGGGACATCCTCTATGGAATGAGCCAGAAGGAAAGAAGGCTCAAAACCGGCCTCCTTCAGCAGATGATAGGTCAATGCAACGGCTCTGGGAAGCCCTCCCTCCCGTTTCTTGATGGCATTATGGATATTGCCGTAACTTGCCCGTTTATCATCTGCCGGCAGAATCGTGAAGTTTAAGTACATCCAATTCATGATCTTCTTCACCCTCTCTGCATCAGGAGCGCTTCGATCCACAATCTCATCCAGTAGATTCACAAGGTATGATGTACGTGGAGTATTGTTCTCAATAAAGAACTCATATCCTCCTTCGGCAAACTCCGACCAATTGTCGGCCCCTCCCAGATACGTGGCAATCATCCCCTCAAGGTGGGCTACTCGCTCGCGGTAGTAGGGACTGTACGGTTCCTGATGGTAGGCAGGGAGATTTTCGGCCTCAAATGCAGCAATCGTGATGGCATTCTCCTCCTCTATAATCTTACGGTATGTACCAAGAGAGTTATTCCAACCCCGCAACTCTACGGACCACATATTATTGTTATAGATATAACGCACACTGAGATCTTCGCACGGGATGGAATACTGCAGAGGAACCTGATGGTAGAATTCACGAAGGTCATAGCCATCATACACAATTTCGTATCCCTCGTCTACCAGGCTCCCTTCAACAATTCCGGGATAGGCAAGCTGATAGCGCCGATTACCTTTGCTGTCCACCTCTTCCCGTAAGTCGTTCTTGCTGAATTGCTGCACTGTACCATCCGGGGAAATCACGGAGATGTATACACTGTTCAGCTTCTTTCCTTCCTCCAGTTCAAGATTGAATGTTCCAAGCCATTCGGCATCCGGATCGAAGACGAGATAGCGCATTGCAGATATCTCATACACTGTTGGAGTAAGTCCTCCTCCCACATAGTCATGGCGGCTCGCGATCTCAATCACATACTCCCGGGACAGGTAAACTCCGTCCTCACCGTCGTAGGTTGAACGGAGCGCTTGATAATCAACGTCCTCAAGTCGTATCCGGTCCGGAGTCTGGTAATCCAGCTTGTAGTACTGAGTAGAATTGACAACGCAACCGGTAAAGACTGAAGTGAGTCCAAGCAGAAGTATAATGAGTTTGCTATACATAGTGTGTGTGATGCGTGGTTAAGGGCATGAGGAGTGAATTCGATCAGAAGCTGTAGCCTATGCCTATAGTACAATGAATCATATTGTCGGCATCAGAGGATAGTGATAAGAACGTGGGCTCGAACATGGACTCGGATGTTGGGAGGATGTCGGCTTTTGAGAGGAATCGCTCGTATCCGATCATAAAATCGTAGGCGACCCGGTCATAGATGGCTCTCCACCCGATATCCAACTGCACTGTTGTCATTGTAAATTTCTCCGCTTCATCCTTGGACGCATCTACACCCAGTACTTCCGTGCCGGAAAACAGAGTGGCAGCAGTACGGAAATAGAATCCGTCGGGTGCGTTCCCTCCCGGGAAGACCCTTCCGTCGATACGACCTCCGACTCCCGAATAGTATGAGTTGTCTCCCAGAAGCCCGGGAGTAAAATCGACTCCTCCTCCAACCGAGAGATAGTGGTTCAGCGTGTAGTAATACGCGAGATTGATGTGGTAAGCAAACTTGATTGGATCGATTGTCAGGACATGGCGATGTTTGTCAAACCAATCCTCTTTTGTCAACCGCCGGATCATCACCGAAGGCGCTCCTCCTGTCGTCGAGTCCGCTCCTTCCCGGAGCCGGAGCGAGGGGTCAGGATTCTGGGCACTCAGCGTCGGGGATACAAAGAGGAGAAGGAGAACGTGCAGAGCAGAACCGACAAGGACTGATGAGAATCTCATGGAAAGGGTTTTGTGTTGTGATTGTATGATACTGCCGACAGATTAAGGGTCGACAAACTCCATGACAAAATACACCGGAGCAGGTGATATCCGCCCATGCGGAACAGACTTCCCAAGCAAGTACGTAGCCGAGAAGCTGTCGTAAACGTACGATGTGATACCGTTCCGCTTCGCTGAGACTCGCAAGTCCGTTCCCTTCGAAACACACCGGCGCAGCAACCTGTTGCCGTGCTCGTTGCTCCCACATTACCACGGAGAGCAAGATTCCGCAAAACAGACCGGGACTCTTCAGCCCGCTAACGACCCGGCCGGGGCCCCTGCTGATTTGCAGCAGTCCTCACGGCTTCTCTCCGTTGATAATCATCTCTTCCACCCACGCATTCACCACCACGTCGATGCTGAGCTGAATCCGCTCGGTCTGTCCGTTGTTGTGCACCGAGTGGGGATCGCTCAGACGCATGTACCAGAGGTCGCCCGGCTGCAGCGGAACCTTCGTGCCGTTGAGGATGAAGTCGACGGAGTCGTTGACGAAGATCGGGACGTGGAGCCGGATCTGATTGCGGAACTCCAGGTCGAGTTGCGGATCGGTGTGTTCATCGACCGACCATCCGGGCCCGAGTCTCATAAGCCGCACGCTTGTCTTTTCGCATTCAAGACTCTCCAGCACTTCAAGGAAATAGGGACTCTCTTTCAGCCGCTGCGTTTGCGTCCAGGAGGCCCACTCCGGGTTCGAGAAGTCCGACACCTCCTTGTTCCGCCCGCCGGCTATGGTCAGCGGAACGACGTTGTAGAAAATGTAGGGGGGCATATCGTGAATCGCCGCAAGCGTGTCCTGCTGCAAGCGTTCTGCATCATAGCTCAACGCGAGCTTCGATCGATCAAAATCAAATACTGTTGTTGCTTCTACCATGTCTTTGCTGCAAGGTTAATGAGAGTTTATGCGGATTTATGCAAGGTCAGGACAGGAAGTATTCGGATTGCCGCGAACGACAAGGTGGCCCGGCATGGAATTCTGCGCAGCTGCAGGGACCACAGAGAACAAAGAGGCCACAGGTAGTGAGAGCGCATAGTGGTGTGGGTTATATGGATTCAGCAGTAAGGCAACTGTCGCGTAAAATAGCAATAAGGACTCCCGGAACAAGCCTTCACGCCGAGGATGTAGAACCGGCTCCCGGTGAAGGGAAGAACTATTCGAGTATTCGCATCTTCGTGAGCAACCGGACAAGCGGTGCGCTTCAATTCATCCGGGTTCGGAAGGACTGCCGGCAGCCCAGAGCTCGGAGACGGGGAGAGCGAACATCCGGTCTCCGAACGGGAGAAGGGAATTGCCGGTATACACCACAACTCCGGCACGGAACCGTTTGCCGGTTCCTTCGGCAAGTTTGCGCAGGCCGCGGAAATCCTTCGATGAGACCCGATCGGCTATCTTCACTTCTATACCTGCGAGGTCCCCGCCGCTTCGCTCAAGGACCAGATCCACTTCCACTCCATCTCTGTCCCGGAAATGATGGAACCGGGTGGGTGTCCTCTCCCAGGATGCATGCCGACGTAACTCCTGATAGACAAACGTCTCGAACAACTGCCCGAACAGTTCCGAATCATTCTGCAACCCTCCGGGGTCGATCCCGAGAAGTCCGCATGCCAAACCGGTATCTCCGATGTGGAGTTTCGGTGTTTTAATCAATCGCTTCATTCGATTGTTGCTCCACGCCGGGAGCTGCTCCATCAGGAAGAGCTGTTCCAGCAGCGTTACGTATGCCTCGATCGTCGGACGACTTTTCGGAAGTCTGGATGCCAGCTCGGAAATTCTGGTGAGTCGTGCACTCTCTCCGGCTGCGATTCGCAGCAGAGGGGGGAGAACATCCAGTCCCTGGATCCGTGTCAGTTCCCTCACATCCCTCTGTACCAGAGTTTCCACATAATCCTGATACCATGCAATCCTCCGCCAGGGATTGGGTCGGCTTATTGCCGGAGGGTATCCTCCGGTTGTCACCCTTTGGAGAATGTCGGGGCGGGTCGTCTCCTGATCAGGTGAAACTGATGGAGTGAACTCAGCGGCAAAGAGTCTCCTGAGAAAGTCGGGTTCCGAGCGTTCAATTTCCGCCTGCGACAGCGGATGAAGGTGAAGGAGAGCCATGCGGCCGGCAAGTGAGTCAGACAATCTGGGAAGCGTCAGGATGTTGGCCGATCCGGTCAGGATAAACCGTCCCGGTTCGCGCCGGACATCAACGGCCATCTTCAGACTTGAGAATATTTCCGGAACCCGTTGAACCTCATCCAGAATAACGTGATCCGGAAGCCCGGCAACAAATCCTGCAGGATCGGCCACCGCCGCATCCGACAAGTCCGGATCGTCAAAGTTCACGTATCCGTATTTTCTCTCCCCGTCCAGGCTTTGCGCAAGCGTAGTCTTTCCGCTTTGGCGCGGACCGCGAATCAAGACGACCGGAGAATCCTCCAGAGCATCCAGCAGGCGAGGCCTGATCCAGCGAGGGTAGACCGATGGGCTATTCATGTCGGCCAAACTACAATTCATTCCGGCAGATTGCAAGTTCCAGCTTCGGCAGATTGCAAGTCATATTCTCGCTTCATTATAGAAAGGGGACAAAACAATCTATTCTGCTTAAAAAGCAAGTAGTTCATTTCGCAGACAGCTTCGGCAGATTGCAAGTTCCAGCTTCGGCAGATTGCAAGTTCAAGGGTTATGCCATATCGTTCACTACTCCTCTACCGGCAGATTCACGCAAAGGACGCAAAGAGCAAAGACACCCCCTCAAATCTCACGGCTCATAGCTGACTCCTCAAATCGGGTATATGAGTCAGAGAGTTGCGAGTGTATGAGGGATGACAATCCGACCGCTCACTCCCGGCTCATAGCTCACGGCTGACTGCTCCCCGCTCATACCCCCCTCCTCAAATCTACCCCTCAAAGCTCACCGCTGATTGCTCATAGCTGACTGCTCACTGCTCATAACTCACTCCTCCCCCGAATCTCCCAAACGGTAAGAATACTCCCGAATCCGGCTTTCATACCACCTTCCCCCTTCTCTATATTTGCCGTGTCAGGAACGAACCGACAGTCTCGGCAACCTCTTCCACATTCAGAGTGCGTACCATGCAGGGATCGATGTATTCCCGGGTTCAGTCTATTGCCGTGAAGGAACCGTCCCGCGTTTCTTCCGGACTTTTGCTTCTTCTCCTTCTCTTCGTCGCCGCCGAACTCCGTGCGCAGGAGACTCCCTGTCGCGAATGCCCGGTGCCGGCTCCCGATGGGAGAAGAGATACGGTGATGGACGTGCGGCTTCGCGACGGACGGACGCTCCGGAACGTCGTCTCCGCCCGACGGGTCCTGATGCGGAGCTTCGGAGAGGAACGGCAGGGACTGCGATTCCGCTGGTTCGAGAACGACGACTGCCGCGACACGACGCTGCAGGTGGAGGAGGCGGTCTCCTTCAGCATCGGCGGACTCGGCATCGGCGGACAGACGCTGGTGGTGCCGGTTCGTCCGGCTCGGGAACTGTATCGCGAACAAGGGAGCATTTCCCCTTCGACGAATTTTCTGGAGATCAGCGCGCTGCTCGGCTACGGCGGGGCGGATGAGTCGGAGCAGGAGATCGGCTTCGATCCCTTCTACTTCGGTGCGGAGGTGCTGGTGGCTCCGTTCGGGGATCTTCTGGGAGAACATCTTGCCGCGGCAATCGGCGGAGGGGTGATGATCGAACCGGGACGCTACAGAGTCGATGATGAGCCGGTGATCGATCCGATCGAGGTTCCCGCGACCGAAGGAGTCTTGCGCCTCAGATTCCCCCTGATCGCCCACCTCCGCTACACGCTCGCCGGAAGTCCGAAAGTCGTCGAGGCCGAACGACTCGTCCCCTCCCCCTGCCAGTTCGGGCGCGAAGGGGATGCCCCGGCAACGCTGCCGGACGACGACGATATCGAGGAAGTTCCGTCGGCTCTGCGGACCGATTCGACGGTCTACTACCTGCGGGAGAAGGAGATCGTCGAAGGCTCGTTCCGTCCCTACGTCTTCATCGAAGGGGGAATCTATTTCGACGGCGACTACGAAGGGGCCGGGGCCGATCCCTCGGTCAACCCGGACGACCACGGACAGTATCTGGCCGGTCTCGGTCTCGGGCTGCCGATCGGTCCCCTCTCGATCTCCCTGGGCTATCGCTATAACCGGCTGAACCTCCGAACCCCATGCCCGGCGTGTGAAGAAAAAATGGTGGTCAATACCAATGTTGTGCATTCGGGATTGTTGAAGATCGGATGGTTGGTGGGGTGGTGAGGAAGCAGTTGGGGGATGGTTGAATTGTTGAATTGTTAAATCGTTGAATGGTTGGTTGGCGGGTTCGTAGGGGGCAAAAACGTTTGCCCCTCTCCGGCTGTGAAACGGTTGGTCGGGAACATCGCAGGGGCAAAACATTCTCACCCCTCCCACAGATATCGGAATTATCAGAACAAACAGGTTCGATGAAAAACATCAGTCGGCAAACAGCGGTATCGCAGAACCCGGACAACAGGTCCGGTTTCCAGGGAGGGCCAGGATTCGGAGGACGTCTTCCCCTCTTCCTTCTGCTGCTCGGGTCCGTGCTCGGGACGGCCATCACCGGATGTCAGGACGCGGTCGAACCGTCGGACGATCTCTCGGTCCCGGTGGCGGTCACCGTACAGGTGGAGAATCAGGACGGGACCGGCATCGCCGGGGCGAACGTCCGGCTCTCCCGCATCGGCGAGTTCGGTCAGAGCGCCCGGACCGTCGCCAACGGATCGGTACGCTACGAGAACATCCAGGTGCCGCTTGTCGGGGAGACCTACGAGGTGACGATCGATCTTCCTCCTCCGGCCGAACGTGCATACATCAACGCACGCCGTATCCTGCCGGGCTTCCGCGAAAACCTTGAACTGACCGGCACAACCATCCGCGACACGGTCTTCCTCCCCTGCCGCGACGTCAACGTTCTCTACCGCGTCCGGAGCCGGGCCGACTTCATCTGCAACTCGACCCGGAGCAACCGGTTTGAAATCGATTTCTGTCTGGAGGACCGGACATCGGACACGCTCTGCACACCGGAACTCCTTCACACCTGTCCGGGCGACATCGACTTCAACCTTCCCGATCCCGGCATCGCCGGACTCAGCCTGGTCGGCTTCGACGGAGCGGGGAACAGTCTCGGCACATCCTTCAGCATTCCGCCGAACACACCTTTTGCGATCTGCGCAATTTTCACCGCAACCGGACCGCAGTCCCTCCCCTCGCAACAGGTGGCGGTGACCGGCACCGGAGCCGGGACGCTGCAGCAGCGGATCGAGATCGGTCTGCTGGTCGACAGTTGCATCGACTGTGATTGTCCGGAGGAGATCGATCCGATCGACGTGCGGGATTCGGCCTGCGTCGGCGTTGCGAGCGTCACCGATATTGACCTTTCGGACATCGTCAACACCGGCGATGAGGAGTGCGTCTGGAGGTTCGAGGTGGAGAGCGGGTTCACCAGTCCGGCCCTGCAGGTCGTCCGCGCACCCGAACCGGTTGCGGGGGGATCGCAGGGAGATGAGATGTCGATCCGCTTCGCTCCGACCACACCGGGCACCGTCGTCGACAGCATCGTCTTTGCGGTCTACCGGGGTCAGGGAGAATCGGTGATTACGGGAGGATCGGGCTGTGGAGAAAGACTTGTCGTCCGCTTCAACGGACTTGCCGGGACATTCGGCTGCCGGATCGATACCGCCGCCTCCACCCTCTTCCGCAACGGCCTCCTCGATCCGATGCTCACCTGCGTCGGCATCCCGACGACACGAACGCTCGTGATAAAGAACGACGGTCCCTGTCCGCTCGACCTGAGCGGACTGGTCACCAACCTGAGCGGGGCGAACGTCTTCAGTCTCTCTCCGTCGAACCTGAGCGTCGGACCGAACGATTCCGGCACGTTCCGGGTCACCTTCCTTCCGACAAACGGAACGGTCTGGCCGGGGGGACGGGGGAACGGACCGGGACGAACGGGATATCAGGGGGAACTGAGAATTCAGGGTGACTGCGGTCTGCAGACCTATCTGCTCAACGGAACGGCCGACACGCTCTGCCGGGGGTCCCGCGTGCAGATCATGCACCAGTGGGGATCGAACAACGGACAGTGGTACGAGGGGATCATCATCAACGAACAGAACAACTCGATCCAGTACGAGAACGACAACGTGGCGCAGGGGGGGAACATCACCGGAAACCGGGATCTCTGGATCGAAAGCATCAATATCCCCGGTACCAGCGCCCGCATCTGCACCGACAACGCCTCGTGGCAGGTGGTGGGCAACCGCCAGCCGACGGTGGCCGGACAGACCGCCTGCGACATCGCAAACTTCTATCTGTCGCAGTGCGGCAGCGGGAGCCCCGGCTGTCTGGACGTCGATCTCTGGGATGTGATCGTCTTCACCCTGCCGGGGGGACAGTGCGGCATTCTCTGGATTACCAATATCGCCAACGATGCGCCGACGCTGGGGACGCCTGCGGTTACGGTGCAGTTGTGTTATCCGTTGTGAGGGGGGGGGATTTGAGCGGTCAGCAGTCAGCTTTGAGCAATGAGCTGTCAGCAGTGGGATTTGCGGGGCCGGCTTTGAGGGAGGAGCTTTGAGCTGTCAGCAGTGAGCAGTCAGCTATGAGCTTTGCGGGATCGGCTTTGCGTCTTTGCTCTTTGCGTCCGCCGCGGCGGATTGCGTGAGCTTTCGGCTTTGGGAGAGTGGCTACCAGTAGTCAATTTTGAATAGTCAGATACGAACCGTCAATACGTAAGGAACAGACTCTTATACTCAATCACTCTCTCACTCATACACTCACAACTCATACACTCATATACTCATCGATTATGAATCCGTCAATCAATCGATTTCTTGCTTTGATCCTTTTTTCTCTGGGTGCTGTCCTTCCCCTCTCTGCCCAGAGTGTGGAGCCATACGCCGAGCTGAATTCCCGGGCCGACGATTACGCCGCCACGATGCGCATCGTCGACAACGAGATCGAGCTCTGGGTGACGACCGCCGAGTCGATGCCCTTCCGTTCCAGGCGACTGGTGAAGGCCGAGGGAAAAAACGGGTCGCGGCTCGGTCCCCGCACACCGGTCGGATCACCGGTCAACAGACGATCAGAGGGTGAAGAGGAACCGGTCCTGCTCGACGGATGCGTCACGTTCAGTCTTTGCGACTTCACTTACGGCGTCTTCGCATCGAACCGCCCGGTGGACGGACGGGATTACGACAACGATCTCTACGAGATGAGACTCGCCGGCGGCGAGTGGAAGGTGGAACGTCTTTCGGGTCTTTCAAGCACCGGCTGGGACGACACTCCGGCCCTCTCTCCGGACGGACAGTTTCTCTACTTCGCAAGCGACCGACGGAACCCCGGCTCGGGTCTGACCGACATCTACGTCAGCCGGAAAACCCCGGCAGGCTGGAGCGATCCGGTGCCCCTGGAGGGGATCAACACTCGGGAGGCATCGGAGCAGACCCCCTTCCCCGGCGTTGACGGGCGGTTGTATTATTCAAGCAACGCATCGGGCGACTACGACATCTACCTCGTACCGATCGACGGACGGTCGGGGGAACCGGTCGGGAGAGCCGAACGGCTTCCCCTCCCCGGAGTCAATCAGTCCGGCTCGGACGAAGGGCATCCCTTCCTGGCCCCCGGCGGTGACTGGTTTGCCTTCTCATCGAACAGAGGGGGAGACGATCTGGACATCTACAAAACGGCTATCCCGGAGCGGAGCGGGCATGTCCTCCAGATCCGGGTGATGGCCCGCGAACTTGAGAGCGACGGCAGCGGGAATCTCCACGACGTCACCCGCCCGATGTCGGTCAACGTCGTCGTCGAAGACGCGACAACCGGCACAAAGAACGAGGTACGGACCAATGCTGAGGGAGAATATTTTCATCTCATTCCGTCCGGTCCCTTGGGGAGAGGAGCGGTCCGGCAGCTCACCGTCACGGTCGATCCGAAGGACGGTCGCCACATCCCGACCAGCGACGTTCTCAGCTTCAGCGCCACCTGTTCGGATACGCTGATCCACACCCTCTACCTGTGGGACACGACGGTCTACTTCAGCTCCCGCTGCGCTCAGGACTTCCCGGTCTCGAACGTCCAGTTCTTCATCACCGGCTACTGGTGTCCGACCACGCGGAACTACGTCCGGCACACTCCATGCCGTTCGGTCTTCGACGAGGATCTCTACACATCGGTCGAGGAATGTCCGGAGAACATGCCGGCAGTGGAGGAGGATGATCTTTATCGCTACAAACTCCACCAGCCCTGGATCGAGCGGGAAAAACAGGAGAGCATCTGCATCCGGTGGGACGAGATGCGGCAGCGGCGGGACGAGTTTGCGGTGAAGGTCGACTCGGCTGTCGACCTCTTCACCGACAATATGCGAAGTGCGTTGCAGGCACCCTGCGTGGTTCGTGCTCTTGAAAGAGAAGACACTGTCCGGGTCTACGTCACCGGCTGGACCGATCCGCGGGATATTCATCCGCTTTGTCGTTACACCGGAGAGGAGATCGATTTCGACGCCTCCGGGATCCGCCTGCAGAAGGTCGACGGAACGTTCGCATCGGGAACGCTTCCGCACGGCATCGGTTTCCGCGAGTACGACCGGGCAATGGGGACCGACCGGCAGACCCAGGGGAACCAGTTGCTGAGCGAGCTTCGGGCCTGGTACACGGCGATCATGCTCGACGGCGTCTGGAACGAGCGGATACCGGAGTACCGGGAGTTGCGGCGTAAAGGGCGCGTGATGGTCGTCGCGGTCGGCCGGGCCATCAACCAGAACGACCTGGCCTTCGAGCAGCGCCGCTCGGTCGATGTCCGGATCGAAGCGCCGGTCCTCCCCCAATCAGCAGGCTCCTCCATCGCTGCCGGACAGCGAAAGACCGGAAGCCGGATCACGCTCTGCGGTGGTATCTGCGGCGAGTAAGCACCATCTTCCGGTAGCCGCAACCTTCACGGTTGCGGCAGGATCGGCTACGTAACGCCCGATCTTCTCTCCACCCGCACGATACATCGAGCAAAAGTCGAGACGGGGGAGAATTCCCCGGCAGGTTTCCTGCCGGACCCATCTTTCCGAAGCCCCCGCGCACGCTTGCGACGAGACGTGCTCCTGCCATTGCACGACGGTCTTGCGGATGGTGGCATAGTAATCTTCATTTCGTATTTTCGGGCAAGCCAAATCACCGTCACCGAACAAACCGAATTATCATCATGAACAGAAGAGTGCCCGCTATCGTCGTCTTCTCCCTTCTCCTTGTTCCACTGACGGCGGCAGCGCAGGGAGCATGGGAAAAATTACCCGCTCCGTTCGGACAGCAATCCCCTCTTGTCGCCCTGGCAAACCACGGCAGCACCGTCTATATGGTGGAACGAGCCACCAACGACTTTTACCGATCGGATGACGACGGAAAGACGTGGTCGCTGCTCTCTCCTCTCCCACTGACATGTACAATCCTCTGTGCAGACTCAAGCGGAGGGTTGCTGGCGGGAGGATCGGGAGACGGGTCCACACTCTGGCGATCCGAAGATCAGGGGACATCCTGGCAGCCTGTTTCGGCAATCGATTTTCCGATCGGCGAAAAAGATCTCATGGTCGTAAGAGACGGCTCATACCTCCTGACCGTTCCGAAGCATCCGGCGCTTCGATCTGTGGACAACGGCAAAACATGGGAGGCTGTGCTTGCTCAGGACGTCGATTCCACCAGTCAACAGTGGTATCAGATCGGCATGTTTCCCGACGGCCTCCTCTACCTCGACGATATTCGCAAAATGGGGTCGTTTACCGGTCCCGATTCCGCGCAACTCTGGCAATCAAGTGATAACGGTGCGACCTGGGAACAACGGCAGGGCATTCCCTCTCTGGGATACTACATGCTCGACGACTCGTTCTATCTGAAGCTGGTCAGAGAGAGAAGCGGACATAATCCGTCGGATCTGCTCTGCGTGAGCAGACGGGATCCGAATGGAGGGATTATCGATACGCTCTGGGCATTCGGCCGGGGGACTCCCTATCCGGTAAACTGGGTGATCACATCACCCGACAGGATTCTCTACCTGACTCCTTTGTGGTCGTATACCGGACTACGACGTTCTCTTTCTCTGCCTCCTTCCGGACTGGAGGAACTCTCTACAGGCTTTCAAGGTCGGCAGTTGCTCCATACCGGCACCTCTCTGCTTTACTTCGGTGAACAAGGTCCCATACGATCAACCGACAGCGGCCGGACCTGGAGGCAATCAAGTATCGGCATCGTGGGCAACAAGTATGCCGGAGTACCCCTCATCCTCGTTCGCCGGAACGGCAACGTCGTAGTCCGGACAAAGTACATTGAGGAGTTCGATCCGGACAGAGGAACACATACTGCAGTTCCCGCTCCCGACATATCAGGCCCCATCGGTCTGGCCGAAACCGGAGACGGTTCTCTTTTTATCCATAGCAACACATCCGGTGAGAACCTCTGGAGACTTGAGCCGGGTGCAGACGTGTTTACACCGCTCGAACGCCCGGCAACCGAGCGGAAAGAGAAGGGAAGAGAAACGCAGTCGGCAACTTCCCGAGTTATTGCCATGCAGGGGTATACGACCGTTTCGGGTGATCTGCTGATTGTCGGGCGGGAGGGAACATCTTCCGGCGGGATCGATTTCTACAACGCGAATACCTCTGAATGGACATCCATACCGAATCCGAATCCGGGAACAGCCCTGCGGTCCGACGGAATCGCCACAACCGCCAACGGCTATCTCTTCGCGATCTACGATTCCACGATTTATCGTCTACCTCATGCCGATAACTGGAAAGAGGTTTTCACGAAGAGACAACTCTCCCGGATTGTCAGTGCGGGAGAAAACAATCTTCTGCTCCTTGCAGGAACCACGCTCTACTTGTCCCCGGACAACGGCAGTACATGGCAGGAGATTCCGCCTCCGGCAGATCAGATAACCTATGAGGAGATACACCTTTCGGAGCGAGGGCGTATATACGTGAGCACACAAAGAAGAGTGAACTCCATTCTGACCTATGAACTCTACACAACCGGTATCGACAACATCAACTGGCAACAACTGCAGACCGACAGTGCCGGTGGAGAGGTCGTGCAGATGGAGGAATCGTCAGACGGCTATCTCTACGCTGTCATCAGTACTCAACCGATAGGTGTCTACCGTCTTCAAATCCCGAGCAGTGCTCCGGAGGACAGAAAGACAACCGGAGCCGGACTTGCCGCCACGATTACGCCGAATCCCGGTTCCGACAACATCATGCTTGCAGTGGAACCGTCGTCTGCGGGGATGTACCGAATCCGGATGATCGACATGTCCGGGAAACCGGTCCTTCCAGCCATAGAAGAGTATCTCGAAGTCGGCAAAAACACATTGCCGATCGACATCTCTTCCCTTCCGTCGGGATCCTACCGCTGCGAGGTAGTTTCGGTTCGGACAGGAGAGCGGAGCTCGGTGGCAGTGCAGGTGCTGCGATAGGCCGGCATCGGGTCCTGCCGCAACGTTCACGGTTGCGGCAGGACCGGTTGCGCAATACTCTTCGGGATCTTCACGGAGTTTCGCTCTCACTGGACATCCCTGCTCCCGTTGACGGTCTCCCGAATGGACAGGGTCGCACCCACAATGTCGTCACGGACGAAGCTGCAGACTCCCACCTTCAAATCCTGGGCCCGCCTCATCGACACCCGAAATCAGACCACACTGTTCAAACGTCAGATCGTCGTGATGCAGGCGCCAGAGTCCATTGTCCGTTGCGACATACAGGTATTCCTTACCTGCGGCAAGCCGGTTGACGACTCCCGTCGGATAGCTTCCTCCGTAGATCAACAGTTCCCACGTCGCCCCCCTGTCGGTGCTGCGAACGATATCGCCGATGCCATTACAGGCATAGAGGTGACCGACCCTGTCCGTTCCGGCCCACGGGGGTATCTCCGTGAACGCCCAGATGTGCAGTCTCGGGATCGTGCGGGGGGGCTCGTGCCAGATTCCCGCAGAATCGCGGTAGAAGAGTGCCGTATATCCCGAACTTGCGATTAACGTCCCACCGGCATCAAAGTGGAGCAGACGCAGCGTGTTGTCGCCCGGCATATCACCGGGAGACTCCCAGGTTGCCCCCCCGTCCCTTGAGACGAAGTAATCGGCGAGACTCCCGTTCAGCTTTATCCAGAGCTCTCCGTTGGGGGAGAGGAAGAGATAGGAGGCTCCCTCAGGAACAACACCGCCGAGTTCCCAGGACTCACCCTCATCGGTCGATCGATAGAGACCGAGGCTGTCGGAGTTGACGGATTTCCCTCCGTAGAGAATGCCGGATCCATCCGCACCCACCAACGAAATCCCGCTGCCCGTAAAACGTGTCCAGGTCGAATCGTCGTCAAGACGATAAAGATTTCCCTCACCGGACGCGAAGAGCTTCCCCTGACGTGTAACGACGAACGCCGTGATCGTCGCATCCGGACCGGCGTTCCGGAGGTGACCGAATTCTCCCCTGACAAGACCTCGTCCCCCCCCCATCAGCGCGGTAAGGATGCCGTTGGAGTCGACGGCGATACGGCCATACCTGCCGGTACAGATATCCTGGTCCTGTGCCTGTAGCTGTGCGGCAAGGACAAGACAGACCGGCACGGTTGCCAACATGCACGCATATCGTCGCAATACTGTGTCCATGAATCCTCCGGAATTGGACGTACGCTGGAACGACAACACCCGTAAACATATGATCGGATATTCGCAACAGGACAGGACAAAACCCGGAAATCATGGAGCGGTTCGGAGCTCCCCATCGTCGAATGGCGAGTCGAAGGGAGCAAAGGACGTCCGGTCTTTCCCCGGCAGATAACCTCGGGGGCCGTATCGGCCGATACAGCGGTGTTCTATCCGGTGCCGTGATGGCACAAAAATCAACCGCAGGAAGAGTGAGGATCTGAATCCCGGAAGAGAAAAAAATCTGTTGGATTATTACCTCTCCCGGAAGTATTATTGGTTAAGCAAGGGGCCCCTGTCGGGGGGCGAAGTTTCTCCGGAACAACATGCAGAATGAAGATGATACTTCGCAGCAGTTCCCATTCTCTGCAATGATGATCTTCATCTCGATCTCTCATGCCCTTCCGGATTCCCTTGCCTCCCGAAACATGCAGTTCGGGAGAACACCCGTCATCATCCCGGTAACGGTCCACCATATTTCGGATATACCGTCAACCGTGGTACAACACAATGACATTCTCACGCACTATACTCAGTCGGCCGTATCGTAACGCGCAGTCCGAGTACGGATAGTTCTTCATATCGGCACAAAGCAGAATCGCGAGATCATTC
>CAMLOB010000003.1 GCA_946481475.1 uncultured Chlorobiota bacterium
GTCCAGACCGCTCTGTGCGTCGACGTTGCCGGTGAAGGTCACCTGACCGCCGCCGGTCTGGTCGAGCGTTCCGTCAACCGTGGTCTCGTCAAGCGTCGTGACGCCGTCAACATTCAGATCGCCTGTGACCTGCGTGTTGCCGGTGATGTTTGCGTTGGTTGCAACGTTGAGGTCTGCGCCCGAGACGTCCAGACCGCTCTGTGCGTCGACGTTGCCGGTGAAGGTCACCTGACCGCCGCCGAGCTGATCGATCGTGTTGTTGAATGTGCTCGGTCCGTCAACGTTCAGGTTCCCGTCCAGATCGGTGTTCCCCTGCACGTTGAAGTTGCTGGCAACCGTGGCGTTGTCGTTGATGAAGACGTTGCCGCCGTTGTTGCCCGACGTGTTCGAGATTGCTCCCTGAAGATCGCTGGTACCGGTGACGACCAGATTGTCGTCAACCGTTGTCTGACCGCCGGCTGCGTCGATCTCGATGTTTCCGGCAACCGTGTTGACCAGAAGCGGGTTGCTCGACTGAATCTGGTGTGTCGGCGAAACGCCGTCGATCCAGACCGAGCTGCCGAACTTGACGATACCGGTCGTGACGGCATCTCCCTGTACGACGAGGTCCCAGACCGTCGGGTTGCCGGCCAGCGTGTTGCCGACGATTGCATCGGCCGTGCCGCGAACCGTCAACTGCTGTGCTGCAGCACCACTGCCGAGTGCGTTTCCTGCCGCATCGCCGTCAATCGCGCCGCCGTTCAGGTCGATGCCCAGACCACCTCCGGCTGCGTTGACCTCAAGAGCGTCTCCTGTGCTTGCGTCGTTGATGACAACCGTTGTTGCCGCGCCGCCGGTGGTTGCAAACGAGCCGGCTGTGCCGGTCATGCTCTCGCCGTGGACGCCTGTTCCTCCGCCGACGGAGGTGCCGAAGACACCGTAGCCGCCGGCTGCGTCATTGCGACCGAAGACGCCGGCGACACCGCCGATGAGGGCAAGACCGTTGATGCCGTGATTGGTATTGCTGGCCCCGAAGACGCCGAGACCCGTATTGCTGGTACCTGCTACGCCGGTCTCGCCGTTGCCGTCGCCGTGAACTGCCGGATAGGAGCCGAGCAGCAGACCGCTACCGCCGTCAACCGTCGATTCGATGCCGACAACACCGTTGTTGGTGGCCTCAATCGCCGGATTGGCGTTATCGCCGACAACGTCCAGGCGTGCCGACGGGGCCATCTCGTTCAGGCCCAGGTCGCCGGTGCTGGTCAGAATCGCAACCTGCGTGTTGTTCGTCCAGAAATCGATGTTCTGGGCGAGCTCGGTCACGATGGAAAGATCATTTGCGTTCCGTGTGCCGAGACGCTGACCCGTTGCTCCGTCCCACTCGGACGTGATGTTGTTTCCGTCCGTCCGCCAGAACGGTCCTGCGGCGGCTCCAAGACCGGTCCATCCCGGCATCGAAGCGTCGTACCACTGGAATTCGTTTGCTGTCGTGTTGAAAATCAGGAGTGCGTTTGCCGGACTGACAATTGCATCCCGTTGTGCGGTGGTCATCCGGGGGAGGAGAAAACCACGCGTGGTGGAGACCACGTCAAGTTTTGCGCTTGGATGAGGGGCGACGGTACCGATGCCGACGTCTCCCTGTCCGTCGGTAATGGGCTGCCCCTGAGTCACCGCGGTGGCAATGGACATTGCCAGACCCGTTGCAACGAGGTTCTTTAAAAATCTCATTGATGTGCCTCTGAGAAATGTGAGTAGTTGGTTGTTAGTAATGATCTATAGATTGCACTATACTTATTTCTTGCCTTCTGCATTCCGGCCTTCTCGCGCGGAAGCGAACAAATCGGGTCAAAAGTACGGAGAATTTTTCGAAATTCCCCCTATATAAATCTAAAGGCTGAAGCTGTGACCCTAACTCACGACTGCGATGGTATCGGCCCGTTTCCGCTCAGGTGGGCGTTGCAAGGAGCGGATATGCCGCCGGGAGAGGTGAAAGTAGAACGTCAAGTCATCTTCATAAATTCATTCGCGTCATTGTACTTTCTGTTTGCGGCAATTTCGCCGACAAACGCAAATATCATGCCACGACTCCTTGACAGGGAGGAAGGAGAAGAGAGGGAGGAGAGCCTGCGCAGGTGTGAACGAACGGAACGCAGCGTGAAATTGATTCACGCACATGTAGAAAACGAGGATTTCTTTCGGAATTACCGTTTTCTCCTTCGATCGGGTGGGATGGGTCCGCGAGGATAGATCAGTGTCACCAACACCTGACTTCCCCTCTTCAGGCGCAGTAAAGCGAACCTTGTCCGAAAGTGGGAGCCCCTTCCGCTACTCCTTGCTCTCCAACCAACTAAAGGACTGGTGGGGCCCGCGACAGGAGTCGAACCTGCGACCTGCTGATTACAAGTCAGCTGCTCTACCAACTGAGCTACACGGGCTTTTCCGTCGCGGAAGCTTTCCGCCGACAAGAGGGATAAATTTCGCCAATTCTTTCACATTACGCAATGAACAAAAGGGACGGAACCGATTGTTACGGCGATTTTGCCTTGATTCCTGCGAAATGACCTGTTCTCTCACGAATGTGTTTCCGGATTGATGCGGCCGGACTCTCGGCTTCCGTCTCTGTATCCGATTTGTCGGAAGATCCTCCCGAGCCGGGAAAATGCTTGGATTACCGGTGCCGGATATGTACATTCGGATGTCGGCACACTCCATCACGTGCCGCAACACCCTGAACATCACCATACATCATGCCCACAACCTTACATCCCGGAGGAATCCATGTCGTTTGTTCAACGCCTCGAATCCCGCTTCGGCCTGACGCGGGGTGACGTCACCATTGCTCTCTTTCTTGTTGTGGCCGCCTGCGGCGGGGCGGTCTACACCGAGTTGCTCGAAGATGACCGGACGTTCCGTCGGCGGGTCGATCTGGCTTCGCTGGTCGCCCGCAGCGATTCGGTTGCCGATGCGCGGGAACGGTATCTGGCCGGAGCCTTTGCCTCCGACTCCGATTCGGTCGCCCGTCCGTGGGATCCGCTGAGCGAGGAGGAAATGATAGAGGAAGGAACCTCGGAATCGGTCGACGGGCGGAGTGCCGAGTTGACCCTTGAAGATGTCGCCCCGATCAATATCAACGTCGCCTCGGTACTTGTGCTGCAGCTCCTTCCCGGTGTGGGGGAGAAGACCGCCCTGAAGATTGTTGAGGGGAGACCGTATCGGAGAATTGAAGATATTATGCGCATCAGGGGGATCGGAGAGAAGAAGTTTGCAAAGATGCGACCCTACATCACGGTCGGACAGGTGAAAGCGTCCGAGTCGGAAGTCTTTCCCGAGGGGGAGATTCCCGATTCCCCCGCCGGTGAGCGGAGTGTGGGGGGAGAAAAAGAAAGAACAGGAAGTGAAGAGAAGGCGGAAGCCGATCGGCCGACCGCCCAGGAGTTTCAGGAGAAACCGGACGAATGAGTATCAGGATCATAGGAGGGGAGCTGCGCGGGCGTCGGATGGAGGTCCCCGATCTTCCGGATCTGCGTCCGACAACCGACCGTGTTCGCGAGTCGATCTTCAATATCCTTGCCTCGCGGATTGACTTCGAGGGACTCCACGTTCTCGATCTTTTCGCCGGCAGCGGTGTTCTCGGCATCGAGGCCCTGAGTCGCGGAGCCGAACGGTGTCTCTTTGTCGAGCGGAATCGACGGGCTCTTTCGGCGATTGCAGGGAATCTGCGCGCGTTCGGGCTGGATGACAGAGGAGAACTGATGGCGGGGGATGCGCAACGACTCGCGGGGGGAAAGATCCGTTCGGGACGGGAGGACGGGACGTTCGATCTGATCCTTGCCGATCCTCCCTATCGTGCTCCGGTCTTCAACGAACTTCTCCGTTCGATCCGGCCTCTCCTTGCCCAGGACGGACTCTTCCTTCTTGAACGGTCACGGGAAATTCGTATCGTTGAGCCGTCCGATCTTGTGTTGCTTCTGGAACGGACATTCGGCCGGACGGTCATCGCTCTGTATGGAATGCAGGGAGAGGAATAACGAGTCGGACGGCTTGTTCGGCAGCGGCTGTTTCCGGTAATATCATTCAGTCACGGACCCGAGATTGCAGCATGACACGCGTACTCTATCCCGGCACGTTCGATCCGATCACGAACGGCCATCTCGACATTATCGACCGGGCCGCCGGTATCTTCGACGAAGTCATCGTGACGGTCGCGGTCAACAGCGCGAAGCAGACGCTTTTCACCGAAGAGGAGCGGATCGATCTGATCCGGCGTTCCTGCGACGAGACGTTGCCCGGCAGAAAGAATATCCGGATCGAGAAGATCGACGGCCTTCTGGTCGACTTCGCCCGACGGGTCGGAGCCGTGGCGGTGTTGCGGGGGTTGCGGACGCTGGGGGATTTCGAGTACGAAATGCAGATGGCCCTGATGAACAGAAGGCTGAAAAACGATCTGAGCACCTTCTTCGTACCGGCTGATGAACGATATATTCACCTGAATTCCAGTATCGTCCGGGAACTGGCCCGCTACGGTGCCGATCTTCCGGACCTTGTTCCCGACTGTGTGGCGCAGGCACTCAGAGAAACCTTCAACAAACAAACCTGAACCCCGACGGTTATTTGCAGAGAATCACCATCCCCTCTTTTCATTTTTCCTTTTGAATCTTGCATTCCATCTACCTATGTCTTTTCTCGTATTCGATATTGAAACCGCCGCCCTGCCGCTTGAAAATTTTGACGAAGCCCGTCAGGAATATCTGATGCGGGGGGCCGAGACCGAAGAAGATCGCCGCAGACAGGCGGCCAACATGAGTCTGAACGGCTTGACCGCCCGCGTGGTCTGCATCGGCATGGTCTATGCCGAGTCGTATGATGCCGAGCCGAAGGGATTTGTGCTCTCGAATGTTCCGGAGGGTCCCGGAGAGGATATCCTGCCGGACGGATCGGTCTGGCGCTATATGTCCGAGACCGAGATGCTGGAACAGTGGTGGGAGGTGCTGGAGCGCCGCCCCTCCCATCTCGTTTCGTTCAACGGTCGGGGCTTCGATTGTCCCTTCCTGATGCTCCGGAGCGCCGCGCTGAAGGTGAAGCCGAGCCGGAATCTGATGGGGGGGACGCGGTATCGCTACGATCTGCACACCGATCTGCAGGATGAACTTGCCTTCTTCGGCTTCTCCGCCGGCATCAGTCCGCTGAAACGATTCAATCTCGATTTTTACTGCAAGGCATTCGGCATCACCTCTCCGAAGGAAGAAGGGGTGACCGGAGATATGGTTCCGGAGATGTTCAACAACGGTGAGCACCGGAAGATCGCCGAGTACTGCGTTCGCGATGTCTTCTCCACCTGGAAGCTCTTCCGGCATTGGAAAGAATATCTGGACATCAGGTGAGAGGGGAGTGCGTTATCGGATGAGACTGCCGACCGTTTCCCCCTTTTCTCACTATAGAGGTCTCGGTTCAAATGTGATGTGAATGGATGGTCTCTGAAGAGAGATCACCTGTGCGGGAATAACCACAAAACACCATCCGCCGCGGCGGACACAAAGGATCACCCAGGGGGCTTCCTTCCCTGTATCGTACTTCAGGTGTCGACTCTATAACAGGGGATAAATCTTTCCCTTGTGCCGCAGGAAGTTTTGTACAATGTTTATGCTCACAAAGTATGAAACGAGGGAAGAAAATCGTCAGTGGGGGGAATCGTCAACCAATCACGGTATTCACCTGGCTCTCACACAACAGCAATGAAAGGAATGAAGTATATCGGTTCACGTTTCCGTACAAAGACATGGTGGTTCCGGCAGCTTCTGATGCTGCCGGTTCTTGTTCTTTCAATGGCCGGGACTCTTGCCGCCCAGAGTTTCGAGGGGGTCAGGGTTCTTCGGTCGGATGCTTCCGTCCTTGAACTGGAAGTTCGCCCGGAGGTGACCTGGGAGGAACTCCCGGGGGGGGAACTCCTGCCGCGCGTGAAGGGGGGAAGCGTTTTGCTGGACAGGGAGCCGGGAAGCCCGCTGGAGATCGGTATGGTTATTCCGGTCGGTCTTCCCCGTCCGGAGGGGACAAGCTTCGAGGTCCTTTCGGTGGAGTATGCCGAGCCGGTCTTCGGTCGTATTGCCCCGACGCCGACGATGGTGCGGGACGAACAGGGGATCTACGGCGAGGAGTGGAGGGTGAACGAAACGGCTTACGGCGGCTATGTGCCGGACTTCCAGGCGGCAGAGTTCCGTTATCGGGGGATTGCCCGGGGGCTGCATACCGGTGATGTCGTGATCGCTCCGGTCCGCTTTGTCGCCGGGGCCGGAAAGATTGAAGTGGTTGACCGGATACGCCTGCGCATTCGGTACGGCGGCGGGGTCAACTTCTCCGCCGGGGGACCGGGGGGGAACCGGATGATGCCGGGATTGCAGGCGTCGATCATCAACGGCGATCAGGCCGTCTCCTGGATTGCTCCCTCGACCGGACGACCGGCTCTTCGTTCCTCCGGCGTGCAGGCCGCCCGGGCCTGGTTCCGTGTGGAGACCGAGGGGGAAGGTCTCTACGAAATCCTTCCCGAAGATTTTGAAAAAGCGGGCGTCGATCCCGCTTCGGTAACCAATGTGGCGGTGTATGGCGGAGAGGGTGTTCCCCTTCCTGAAGAAGTCTCCGCAGCGCCGGACAACCGGATGAATCAGGTGCCGGTGATCGTCGAGCGGGATGGCGGACGGATCAGCCGCGTCCTCTTCTACGGTGTCGGGACGGTTGCCTGGAGATATGGCCGGCGGGGAGGAGGAGATACGATTGCCCGTCGTGTGAACAATCCCTACGTCAAGAACGCAAGCTACATCGTGGCGGTCGACGGAGACCCGACGAGGAACTTCCCGACGCAAAATTCTCCCGGCACGGCCACGGTCTTCCCATCCTACGGTATCTCGCATATCCTTTTTGAAGAAGAACTGAACAACGCCATTGCCCAGGGGAACAGCGGCAACGGCGGGGGGCGAGACTGGTTCGGCTCTTCGTTTATCGACGACGGATTCCGCCCCGCAGAGAAGCGGGTCTTTACGAAGGAACTGACCGGACTGGACCGCTCCTATCCGGTGACCTACCGGGTTCGTATGGCGCAGTATGCCCCGAACGGAAGCGGAGCCGCTTCGGTGGAACAGAACGGAACGTCTCTCGGTCCCTCCTTCTCGTTGCGATGGAGCGGAGGAGAAGGGTATACGGCCGGAGTGGTCGAGAAGCTCTATACGGTTGACGCCAACCAGATACCGGGAGACAACAGAAGTCTGCTCGGCATCTCTTACAGGAACAATGCCGATGCCACGGCCTATCTGGACTGGTATGAAATCCATTACGGACGGAAACTGGAGGCGACCGGTAACCGGATGATCTTCGAGTCGCCGACCGGAACCGGCATTGCGGAGTATCGCGTCAGCGGATTCAATACCAACAACCTGATCGGCCTGGATGTGACCGATCCTGTCAACCCGGTCAGAATCAATCCGGTCTCCTCCTCCGGCGGGGACTTCGTCTTCCGCGCCGAACTCTCCGGCGATCCCCTGGTCCGTCGCAGCTACTTCATCGGCTCGCCGGACGATGCCCGGCGGGTGGCAAACGTCCGGACCGCCCGGTTTGCCGATCTGCGGAGCCGCGATCAGTCGACCGATATTCTTGTGGTCACACATGAGGATTTCCGTCAGGCGGCCGAAGCCTATGTCGCCTATCGGAACGGTGGAGGAGAGTTCACCGCCTCCTACGTGACGGTCGAGGAGATCTATACGGAGTTCTCCAACGGTATGCTCGATCCGACGGCCATTCGCGACTATGTGGCTCATGCCTATCACAACTGGAGCAAGGCTCCCCGGTATCTGATTCTGATCGGCGACGGGAACTACGATTACCGGAACCTGACGTCATCGCAGAAGACCTACATCCCGATCTATACCGACGGAGAGACCGATTCGTTCAACGACATCACCACGAGCGTCTACGACGACTACTTCGTCCGCGTCGACGGGGAGGATGCCATCATTGATCTTGCGCCGGGGCGCTTCCCGGTCACGAAGCTGGAGGATGCGGAGACGATCGTCGGGAAGATCAAGACCTATGAGTCTCCCCGGTCGTTCGGCGACTGGAGGCGGAAGGTGATTCTGGCGACGGATGACCGGAATCCGATCTCTGCCGGCGGAGACTTTATTCCGGACGCCGAATATCTGGAGAAGACGACGCTTCCACACTGGATGGAACCGGAGAAAATCTATCTGGCCGAATATCCTACAGTCCCCGGTGTGCTGAAGAGCAAGCCGGAAGCCACACAGGATCTGTTGCAGCGGATCAACCGGGGCGCCCTTCTGGTCAACTGGGTCGGTCACGGCAACGCCAAGGTCTGGGCGCACGAACAGCTTCTGCAGAAGGATGAATTCGTCCCCCAACTGACCAACGATTCGACGCTGATTATGGTGATGGCGGTCACCTGCAACTTCGGTCGTTTCGACAACCCGAACGAGGTGTCCGGAGGAGAACTTTTCCTGACCCGTAAAGGAGGGGGAGCCCCGGTGGTGCTGGCGACGACGCGCGCCGTCTACATCGGCGACAACGACGAGTTGATGCGGGCCTACTTCGGCGCCCTCTTCGATCGTGATCCCGTGACCAACGGCTTTCTTCCGCTTGGAGACGTGCTGATGAGCACGAAGCGGAAGGGATCGGGGAACAAGGTGAACGACGAGAAGTATCTCATCTTCGGCGATCCCTCGATGCGGCTGAACCTGCCGAAGGATTCGGTGGAGATCACCTCGATCAACAGCATCGAGGTTGCCGATGATACCGTCACGGTCGGTGCGCTTTCGCTGGTGACGGTTGAAGGAGCGGTCCGGAGCCGACGGGGTGAGCTTCGCGAGGATTTCAACGGAACGGCGATCATCACCTTCTACGATGCCGACGACCACAAGGTGGTGCTCGATGTCGGAGCCGAGCGGGAGATGATCGACAAGGGGGGACAGCTCTTCCGCGGTCCGGCGGTGGTCGAGAACGGAAGGTTCACCGCACAGTTCAGACTTCCGAAAGACATCGCCTTCGATTCTTCGTCAACGGCCCGGCTCTACGTCTACGCCTACAATGATGTAGGGGATGCCGCCGGAGCCACCTGCAACGTGAAAGTCTACGGATCGGATACGGCTGTCGTGGCCGACGGCAACGGACCCGATATTGAAATCTATCTGGACGATCGTTCGTTCCGAAGCGGCGATGTGGTGACGCCGACGCCGATGCTGATCGTGGATCTGGAGGACGGCAGCGGCATCAACGCATCCGGTGCCGGACTGGGACACAGGATCGAGGCGTGGATCGGGGAGAACCCGAACCCGGTCGATCTGACCGAGTTCTACTCGACTTCTGCGACCGATTATCGGATCGGATCGGCCGAGCGCGAGCTGCTTGATCTGGAGCCGGGGGAATACAAGGTGCGCGTTCGTGCGTGGGACATCTTCAACAACCCGTCGGAGGGGACCGCCTACTTCAGGATTCTGGAGGGTGAGGCGGAGGATCTGGTGGTGACCGATGTGGTGAATTATCCGAACCCGATGGGGCGGGAGACCGAGTTCCTCTTCCGTCACAACCAGTCGCGACCGCTCGACGTGAAGATTGATATTTTTACGGCCGGGGGAAGGAAGATCCGGACACTGGAGGAGAAGAACGTGACCGACCGGTTTGTCCGCGTTCCGTGGAACGGGCATGATCGCGACGGACGGAGGGTGGCCAACGGTGTCTACTTCTACCGCCTGCGGGTGACCGTTGCCGGAGGGGAGGGAGATGAGGAGCGGACGATCGAGGTGATCGAGAAAATAGCCGTAGCGCAATAACCGGTCGGTGATCCGGCAAAGAGAAACGGAAATCGAACAATAGCAAACAGTAGATAGGAATAGCAGAGAGAATGAACAAGGAGGAGCCGGACCGGCACTGTCGGTCCGGCTCCTTTCAGCGTCGGGCGATACCGATGCGGGAAAAGGGGAACCGCTATGTCCGGACAGGGAGCTCCGGCAGGTGGAATCATTTTTACCCTCTCCCTGTTAGAGGCAAATAATGCGTAACTTCGTCTGAAGTCTGCGTGCGCGCCCCCTGATTGAATTGGTGCAGGAAAAAGAATGGGATTTACAACGAACGGTACGATCGACATCAACGGTCAGAAGATCAATCTGAAGGACTATCCGCTGCTGCAGGGGATAGATCTGCCGGAAGATCTTCGACAACTCAGGCGGGGTCAGTTGCGGCAGGTCAGTGCGGAAGTCCGGCAGTTCATGATCGACGTCATCTGTCGGGTCGGAGGGCATTTCGGCGCAGGCCTCGGAGTGGTTGAACTGACGGTTGCCGCACACTATGCCTTCAACACGCCGCGCGACAAGGTGATTCTCGACACCGGGCATCAGGGCTATCCTCACAAGATCCTGACCGGCCGGAAAGAATTGCTCCACACCATCAGACAAAAGGAAGGATTGAGTCCGTTCCTGAAGCGGAGCGAAAGCGAGTACGACGTTTTCGGCGCCGGGCACGCAACCACTTCCATCTCCTCGGCCCTCGGCATTGCCGCGGCCCGTGATCTCAACGGAGACGACTATCACGTGGTTGCCGTTATCGGCGACGGCGCGATGACCGGCGGAATGGCCTACGAGGCGATGAACAACTGCGGATTGCAGGGACGGCGCATCATCGTCGTGCTGAACGACAACCGCATGTCGATCGCGCCGAACGAGTGGGCGATCAGCAATTACTTCACGCAGATTGCGCAGAAGTCGGTGATCCAGAAAATGCGGGAGAGTATCTGGGATATTTCCGGCGAGTTCGGGACGTGGGGGGATCGCTTCCGCAAGGTTGCCGGACGGATCGAGGACGGTGTCCGGGCGGTGGTCACTCCCGGCATGATGTTCGAGGCGCTCGGCTTCAAGTACTTCGGTCCGACCAACGGCCACAACGTCACGCGGCTTGTCGACCTTTTCGAGTTTGCCAAGACGATCGACGGACCGGTTCTTCTGCACGTGATGACCGAAAAGGGGAAGGGCTTTGCCCCGGCTGAGGCCGACCAGAAGCAGCGGCTGCACGCTCTCGGCGGACCGACCGACAAGATCACCGGCAAGGCGATCAAGTCGCCGAACGCCGTACCGAAGCCGCCGAAATATCAGGATGTCTTCGGCGATGCGGCTGTGGAAATCGCAAAGAAAAACCCGAAGGTCGTTGCCATCACTGCGGCGATGCCGGACGGCACGGGATTGAATCCGTTCAAGGCGGAATTGCCCGGGCGGTTTTTTGATGTCGGCATTGCCGAGGAGCACGCGGTCACCTTTGCCGCCGGTCTGGCGACCGAGGGGATCATCCCGATCGTCGCGATCTACAGCACATTTCTCCAGCGGGGCTTCGATCAGATCGTCCACGACTGTTCCATCCAGCATCTGCCGGTCGTCTTCGCGCTCGACCGTGCCGGACTTGCCGGTGCTGACGGACCGACGCACCATGGTGCGCTCGACATCAGCTATCTCCGCATCATTCAGGACATGGTGGTGATGGCGCCGAAGGACGAGGCGGAATTGCGCGACATGCTCTACACGGCGGTCAACTACCGGAAGGGACCGATTGCTCTCCGCTACCCGCGCGGTACGGGAATCGGTGTGGAGATGCGGACGGAGTTCACAGAATTGCCGATCGGCAAGGCCGAGAGGATGCGGGAGGGGAGCGACGTTGCCGTGCTGGCGATCGGCGACATGGTCTGGCCTGCGGTCGAGGGGGCGAAGCTTCTGGCCGAGGAGGGGATCTCCGTCGAGGTCGTCAACGCACGGTTTGCCAAGCCGCTCGATACTGTGATGATCGACGAGCTCTGCGAGCGGTTCGACAAGATCGTGACGATCGAGAACAACGTGACGGCCGGAGGGTTCGGGAGCGGCGTGCTGGAGTACGTGGCCACGCAGCCATACGCCCACAAAGTCGACATCCTTGTCCACGGTCTGCCGGCCGACGAATTCGTGCAACATGGCGACGCCGACGAATTGCTGGCCGAGCTTGACCTGATGCCGGACGGCATCGCGCGGGTCGTCCGCAGCTTTATCGGCCTTCCCGCCCCGACGGGACTGGTCGGTATCTGATCTTGTTTCATTCTGAACGAACGATTGCCTGATCTCCGGAGGAGGGCTAACTTTGCGGCTCGTTTTTCGGGAGGCTCCACTTCCCTGCAGAAAAGCGATTGAACCGGTAGCTCAGTTGGTAGAGCAACAGACTTTTAATCTGTGGGTCCTGGGTTCGAGTCCCAGCCGGTTCACTGGAATCCCTGAATCTGTGCAAGATTCAGGGATTTTTTGTTTTCGGGATGGCAGGAAGGGAAGAGAAAACATCACGGACTACGAACGGGGAATCCTTGCGGGCTATAGCGGGTTCCCCTTTTTGTATCCAGAACGATGTTTGTGAAAGCGAGAAAAAACTGAACGCTTTGTTCCTGTTGATGGTGAAAAAGATTTGCATAGAAGAAACTGCGTGAATATCTTTTGAGGAAAGGCAACACATCCACAGTGGCGGCTCCTCACTTGCAGACTATCGAACGAACAGGACGTGAGGAATCGGGGGCAGGAAGATTCCGGGCGTCCGACAGCGTAGAGTAACCGATAAAAGTCTGATTCATAAAGACAACGGGTTCTTGTATCCGCTGCGACGGACGTGAACCATCGTCTTCAATTCCCTTCCAAACCTTCAGGAGATTCGTTATGGCTGGTAGCACTTCGGTTCTTCCTTTCTTCTCTTATAGGGGGCTGCTATGAGAACCTATTCCGTTCTATCAATTTGCCTCTTGTTGTGTGGCGTTGCCGTCTCTTTCGCACAGTCAAGCGGTGAATATGTCTTTGTGAGCGCGGAGCACTCACACGAAATCCGTCAGTCGGCTTTTCACTGCATGTGGGGTAAGGGTGTGGTCAATGCGGGGGATGCTTCACAACCGATTCAGTTCTCTTCTCAGGGGGCTTACCCGATTGAAGGGGGAGCATTGGAATTCAGCAGCGAACCGTTCACGTTGAATCGAAAAGCTTCCTCAATCGAGTTCGACGGTCGGTTCCGCTTCATGGTCAATTCGACAGAGAAAGACCTTCCCCCTGTGCTGGAAGAGTGCAACGGCAAAAAGGTCTATCGGACCGAAGACTGTGAGTTCTTCATGTACATGATTCGCCTGGTTGACGTTTCCACCGGGAAGACTTTGGAGACAATCGACGGTCGTATGATCGGGGCGAAATACGGTAGTGTGCTGGACACACTGGTAGGGGACCGCTACACCATTGACGTAAGTTCGCTGATCGGAGAGAAGACAGAAAGCCTGAAGGTGCAATTGCAGTTTACGGTTCTCACCGGTTCTTCTCTCTTTATGAACTACAAGAGCGGCTTGTCTTCCTCCGACGTCGGCAGTTCCTTCGATCTCCGATAGTTGTTGGTCTATCCTTTAAAATCTTAAAAGGAGTGTGTGCAATGCGGAATTCCCTGTTCCTTGTTGTCCTCTTTTCTTCTCTGCTCTTTTCAGTTTCTGCAACGGCTGACGTTGAACGGATCACCGTCACCTACAGATCGTGTGACCAGTGTACACAAGATCCTTGTCAGGAATCGTATGTCCTCAATAAGATTGTCAATGAAGAGGTTGTCGCGTACAGACGAATCTATCGGTATTGCGACGACAATACGGGGCGGTGGCATGATACCGGATGGAGTGGTAGTGTGATCCCCGGAGGACCATCTTCCTTGCCTTCATACTTCGATTCGATGAACAACTTTGTGATTACGGTTTTTTCTGGAAGTGGAGGGGACTTCACCTGACCATGATTTCTATAAAAAGATCTGTTGTTGAAACAGCACTATCCGCGATGCACCAATGTAATGTGGAAAAAGTATCGGATCAATGAAAAAGTAAAGTGATGGGGATTCCTGTATCTTGGGAGCGGCCTGCAATGCGTCGAAACCGGAAGTGTTCGACCCGACTTCAAACTTTTTATTCCTGTATCTATGGAAAACATTGTCCCCGGTCAAAGAGAGAAGAAGCGAAGATGGAAGGAGGCCGGTGTTGTGGGGGGAGGCATCTTCGTGGTGCTGTGCCTCTTCGACCTTATCGATGGAGATGAAATCCGGTGGTTGCTCAATGCCGTCGGTGCCGTGCTGATGTTTTTCGCCTCCCTCTGGATAGACCGGAGATCCATGCCTGACAGGGATTGGCCTCAAGGCGTTTCGGACTCCCGATGAGGGAACCGGCGGCTCCCTTGAATTGAATGTTCGAGGCCGGAGGGTTTCGCTGAGCGGGATGAGAAGAGCTTGATCCCCGCCTTCCCGTGTTGTCTCCGGACCAGCTCATCTCTCTTTCCGGTCACTTCCCCACGCAAAACGGACAAATCGGACAAAGAACCCTCCGATCGCCGCATTGTCCCGGGTGGGACTTCGGCGTATCATTGTACCGTTGATTTCCTCTTCGGAAATCAGTCTGTTATACAGGCCTTTGTCGATTGGGGGTAGCGATGGGCCGGGGACTTCTCTTCGGAGGGGTTTCCGGCCTCTTTTATTATCCGACCGGATTTTATCCTTCGTGTCGTTGGCGACGGAGCGGACCGCCGGCTACGGCTTCGGCACCACCACGGGTGAGGTCGCATAGTCTTCCCCTTCAGCGGCGACCGTCGCCGGAACTTCACTCATGCCAAGCTGCTTGTGGAAATTATTTCCCCAGACGTTGACCGTTCCGTCCTTCATGACGGCAAAGGAGTTGTCCAGACCGGCCGCGACCAGCACCGCACTGTTCAGTCCGGTGACGCGGGTCGGCCCGGTGTGGAATTCCCGTCCGCCTGTGCCGAGCGTTCCCCAGTAGTTGTTTCCCCAGGTCCAGACGGTGCTGTCCTTCCGCAGGGCGATGGCGTGGGCTCCGCCGGCGTCGATCCCCGTGACGTTGTTGAGCGTGCTGACCGTGACGATGCCGTTCAGGTTCGTCAGGACGAAGCCGAGTTCCAGGTCTTTCGAGACGTTCGTCGCCGTGTAGCCCCTTTTCTCGATGTCGGCCGCCTTGAACTTGCCGATGGTCCGTCCTCCTCCTCCGCCACCGCTTACCTCGAAATTCGTGATGAAAAGCTCTACAAGTTTCGCATCGGAGTCGGCCTCGCCGTTGCCGAGCTGTCCGCTGTTATTCGCTCCCCATGCTTTTACCGTACCGTCTTCAAGGAGGGCAAGGGAGAAGTTGCTTCCGGCTGCGATGGCTTTCACGTTCGAGAGACCTTCGATCTTCTTCGGTGAGAGGACGACCGGAGCCGCGCCGAACGAGGGGTCGACCTGTCCGTTGCGGTTCGTTCCCCATCCCCAGACCGTCCCGTCCGACTTCAGTGCAAGCGTGTGTCCGTCTCCGGCTGCAACCGCAGCGACGTTCACGATGCTCACCTTCTTCGGCTGGTTCTGATCGTTCTTGTGTCCCAGACCCAACTCTCCGCTCCGGTTGTAGCCCCAGGTCCAGACCGATCCGTCGGACTTCAGGGCGACCGAATGGTAATTCCCGGCCGCAACATCAATTGCCCCGACGAAAGCGGGAATCCACTTCGGCGTGTTCTGCGAATTGTCGTTGCCGAGACCGAGTTGACCGAAATCGTTGTTCCCCCAGGCTGCCACATTGCCGGAGAGTTCGATGGCAAGTCCGTGCTCTCCTCCGAGAGCCATTTCCTTGACGTGATTCAATGACTCGACCGATTTGGGAGAAGAGCGGGCGGTAGCCGGCACGCCGCCGGTGGCAAGCTGTCCGTACTCGTTGTTCCCCCAGGTCCAGGCCTGGGCGTCGAGCGTCATCGCACCGGGGAAGGCGGCGATTGTTCCTCCCCCTCCTCCGCTTCCCGGATTCTTCACCAGTGCCGCCGAATGTCCTTTCCCGCCGAAGACCCGGTCGGCCTTGAAGGTCAGCAGGGCAAGCGTCACGTTTCCGATCGCCTCTTCGCTGATAATCAGCAGTTGCGGCTTCTTCGTGAACTGCCACACTTCACTTTCACCGAGCGAGACGTTGCTGCTGAATGCGGTGACCCGCCAGGCGTAGCGCTTGTTGTTCTGCATCGAACGTGCGGCGGGGGGGTACTGGAACGTCGTTGTGGGGATCCCGGTCTTTTCGTAGAAGGCGGGGTTCGACTGGAGGGCATCGTACGGAGTCTGTCTGCCGAGAATCTCCGCGATGCGGAGTGTGTAGCTGACCCGACTGCCGGCCGGAGCCGGGACGGGAGGAGTCCAGGTGAAGATCGGCAGAGTTTCCTGCACGTCGGATTCATCGATCGGGGCAATCAGAATCGGAGGGGAGAGTCGCTCGACGATCTGCGTGATACAGTCGCTCCCCAGTTCTTCGCCTGTGGCGGCGCTCCGGACGAAGACGCAAATCTCGTATTCTCCGGAGGGGACCGTTCCGGTCCGCGTGACGATGTCCCGATACTTCGGGTTCGACTGGTTGACCGTGATCGGTTCGAGCTGCGATCCCTTGACCGCAAGGCGACCCGGAGGGAGCGTGAAGATGCGGGACTCGGCATCGACGATCTGTCCTTCTCCCACTCGCGTTGCAATCCCCTGCAGAAAAACCTCTATCGGCTCATCGGAGTTGTTGAAAAGCTGTACACGCCAGAGATCGGAAACGCGCAACTGGTTCGGAGGAGGTTGCGAGAGAATCACCGTGACGTTCTGCGCCGTTGCCGTTGTGCCGATGCAGAGAAGCAGGGCAAAGCCGAGCAGTACGGACATGGTCGGGAATGTGCGAGAGCATAACATGGCGGACTCCGTTGCTGAGTCGGAATACGGTGGCGGCGTGGCTCTGCGCGGATGCGCCCGTCAATATAGGGGAAGTAAGGTCGGACGCGCAAGAAAAAACCTGAGGACAGGTCGGGACGATTTTCCCGGGGAATCTTGTCGCTCGGCTTCGGTTCTTCGTTTCTTCCGGCGGAAATGTCTTTCTGCTCTGCGTATCTTCACACATGTTGATAAGCGATCTGATCGACCGATTTCTCCATCACCTTCGCATCGAGCGGGCGTGTTCGGAGGAGACGTTGCGTGCCTATGCCGGCGATCTGAAGAAATTCAATCTATGGCTGCGCGAGGCGCTCGGTGCGGATGATCCGGAGGTCGAACAGGTGGAGGCGGGAGAGGTCCGGAGTTTTGTCGCCTCGCTTCATCGCGAGAACTATGCCCGCCGCACAATCGGACGGCGACTGGCTGCGGTGAAATCATTGATGAAGTTCGCGGCGGCCCGCGGATTTCTCCGGACAAATCCGGCTGCACTGGTGACCGCACCCAAACCGGAGAAACGACTGCCTACGGTCCTGAGCAGGGAGGAGGCGGAGAGTCTGATGGAGCTTCCCGATCTCGCCACCGATGAGGGAATCCGCGACGCGGCGATTCTGGAACTGCTCTACGCCACCGGCATCCGGCGCTCCGAACTGAGCGGATTGCGTCTTCGGGATTTCAATCGTCACGAGGGGACGGTTCGGGTGCTGGGGAAGGGAGACAAGGAGCGGATCGTGCCGATCGGCTCCGGTGCCTGCGGTGCCGTCCTGCGCTACCTTGATCTCCGTCCGTCGGAGAACCGGTCGCCGACCGATCCCCTCTTCCTGCGGAACGACGGCAGGCCGCTGGACGGCAACACGCTCTACGCAATCGTCCGACGCTACATGCGTCGTGTCACCGAGCAGTCGAAGAAGAGTCCTCATGTGCTGCGCCATTCCTTTGCAACGCATCTGCTGGAGAACGGGGCGGGGTTGCGGGAGGTTGCCGAGATGCTGGGGCATTCATCACTCAGCACCACCCAGGTCTACACCCATGTGACCATCGAGCGTCTGCGGCAGGCATATAACGGTGCCCATCCGAGAGCGGGAGAGGATGATGGGGCGGAGAAGGATGAAGGGTAAGATATGCAGAACACACCGGGACGAAAAGGAAGATCGGCAGAGATATGTCCCATAATCACCGGTACATGATGTCAAGTTACCGTTGCTCATCTCACTGTTATCCATCCGCCCGTGCATATCGGTTCCTGCTCGGCCTGTCTTTTCTGTTCTGCCTTCCTTGTGTTTCATCATACGGCCAGGTCGACTCCTCCCGCAGCGTTCTGATCAGTTCCCTGCTTCCACGTGATTCCGCCGAGCAGGCGGCAATCGAGGCCGATCTGGATATCGTCTCGTTCGGTCTGGAAGTGGTTCCGGCTCCCGGAGGGGGAACGTTCTTCGACGAGTACGGCAAACTGTTCGGTGAGGAGACGACGCTCGAAGGCTACGTCTCGCCGACGATCACCGGAAGGATTCGTCTGAACGACCGGTTGCGACTGGTGATCGGCAGCTCGTATGTGGGAACCGGTTTTGATGATATCTACGATGCCTACTACTTCCCGCCGGGAATGGATTTCGCCGACACGGTGGTGCCGGTTGCGCAGATCGTCGAGGAGATGTCGATGACCGCCTTCCCGATTCTGGTCGGCATCCAGTTCTCTCCGATCCGTTCGCAGTTCACCTCCTATGTCGGAGCCTCGATCGGCGGGGCGCTCGTGCATCCGGTCTGGCGGACCCGGGTGCGGACGTTCGACAACGTTCAGTTTTTCCGTCCGGAAACAAACGTCGACGCCCCGGGCTTCGCCCCCGCGTTCCGTCTGTTCACAGGTGTCGATCTTCGTTTCGACCGTTTCTTTACCACCGGAAATGTCTTCAGAGGTATTTTCATAGAAGCGGCATATTTCTATCTTCCCATATCACGCGATTACTTCAGGGAAATCCGAACTATAGGCCGGAAAGTATTGTTGATCCCTTCAGAGGATGACGCCGTGTTGAACCTCGGCGGATTCACGATAACGTTCGGTATGAACATGCAGTTGTTCCGTCTCTGAAAGATCATCGCGATCCGGACGGAGCATATCCTGTCAGTATACAGTATCTACCTACCAGTATAAGGAGAGAGGAGTATGGATATTCAGATCACGTCTCGTCATTTCAAGGCACGTCCTTCGCTTAATGAGTATGCTGAAGAATCGATCCGCAAACTGTCGCAGATCTATGACGGCATCATCAGCGCACGAGTCATTCTGGAGATCGAGGCCCACAACGACGGCAAGATCGCCGAAATTGTTCTGCTCGTCTACCACGATCAGCTTGTTGCCAAGGAGAGCGGCGATGACTTCGAACGATGCGTCTCGGCATGTGTCGAGAAGCTGGAGAAGCAACTCCGGAAATACAAGGATAAGCTGCACAAAGGACGTGGGGTGCGTGAGGGTGTAGTGGAGATGCCGGACAACGAGGAGTTCTGAGGTCCGTTCTTTTATCCGGCATTGCGGATATCTGCCCCGACGGAAGGCCCCGTCGGGGCAGTCTGTTTTTGTGGGAGGGGCAATCAGTTGTCAGCGTTCAGAAGTGAGCGTACGTTTTCAGTGGCATCTATTTGCGTTCGGCTTTTTTCTGTGAAGAGGGGCTGGCGTCATTGTATATTCCGGGCTTTCCGGCGGGAGTCCGGCAAGAGGCCGAAAGTTATTCCCTCTCCTTTGAATGGAGAAGGAAGTATGCCGGAATGGAAGACTGCAAGAAGACAACGTCTATTCACACGCACAACGAGGATCGCATGGCCCTCTTCGACGACATCAAGGAACTTCGCAAGGAAAACATTACCGTCGGCTTTCTGGCCGATGAGTGCCGGGATCGTTTCCAGCTACGTGGGCTGAACGACGGCATCGGGCGTGAGAAGCTGATTACCGACCGGAACCTTCACCGTCCGCAGCTTGCACTGACCGGCTACACGAAGCTGTTCACCTATCACCGGGTGCAGGTTCTGGGAAACACCGAAATCTATTACCTGAACAGTCTGACTCCCGAGGGACGGTTGAAATCCTTCGAGAAAATTCTGGAGTTTGATGTCCCCTGCATGATCATCACCAACGGAAACCGGCTGGACCAGCCCCTGATTGATCTGGCGAGCGAGCGGGGTGTGGCGGTCTTCGCCACCGAACACGAGACGACCAAGGCGGTCTACTTCCTCAGCGATTTTCTTGACGACCAGTTTGCCGGCTACGCTCCGGTTCACGGCGCCTTTGTCGATGTGTATGGTGTCGGTCTGCTCTTTGTGGGGCGTTCCGGTATCGGCAAGAGCGAAATCGTTCTGGATCTGGTGGAGCGGGGGCATCGTCTGGTAGCCGATGACGTGGTGATGGTGACGCGGAAGGGGGAGGGAATTCTGATGGGGGCCGGCACAAGATTCGGCGAACACTTCATGGAGGTCCGAGGGCTCGGCATTCTGAATGTCAGGGAAATGTTCGGTATCCGGGCGATCCGCTTCCAGAAACGGGTGGAGGTGGTGGTGGAATTGCAGGAGTGGGACCCGAAGTCCGAGTATACCCGCACCGGGCTCGACGAGGAACCGGTCTCCCTCCTCGACGTTGAGCTCCCTCACGTCCTTCTCCCGATATTTCCGGGAAAAAATGTGACGGTTATTGCAGAAGTCATCGCTTTGAATTACCTTTTGGAGCATTACGGCTATAATGCGGCGGAAATTTTCGCGGAAAAGCTTTCCAGCGCCATCCGTCGCAACAACGGTCCGGACTCCCGTGATCGTTCCATCCCCTACTTTGAACATGATTTTGAGTAAGTAGGGTATCCGGTTGAAGGCGGCCGGATACCTCCGGGGTGGATTCTCTCCATCCGATAATTTCACAGGAAAACCGATTGGCGTATAGCATTTACTGACTACGTACCGGAGCATTATGTACGCGCTTGAAGTGACCCGTCGACTTTCCCATGTGCTTCTCTGGGGGAGTGTTCTTGCAGCACTGATTGTCATCATCACCGGATAGGTGATCTCGAGGGAACATCCGCATCAGTCGCTGACTCTATGTGATCGCAACGTTTTCCACACACGCAGGACCGGGTGTGATGGGCGTGCCGTATCCTGTCCGTTCCGAATGTCCTCTCTCCATTTTCCAGCCTTCCTCTGCCGGCCGAGATCATGAATATGTTGTAATCGTAACGGCTTCACCGAGAGAGTGTGGAAGATTTCCGGCACGGGAAGATAGTCGTTGTTCCGACTTTTTCCCTGTCGACCGGAACCGTGGAACATCGTGAAGCAAGGAACGATTGTATGGTGGTATTTGCGTATAATCATGGTCGTGTTGAACTTCTCATTGCCCGTCTGATGGGGCAGTATGTCGAGAGACGTCGTCACCAGACCCGAACAATGGACGCAATCCGTACCGACGCACCGCCGATTGTCGAGACCCATTCCCTTTCCGAGGCATCCCGGAACGATCCGGGCAATGTCCTCATGCTTGCATTGCAGGATGGGGACCGGGCGGCCTTGCGGCAGTTGATGCAGCTCTACAATGATCGCCTCTATACGTTTACGCTCCGCATCGTCAGGCATGCCGAGACGGCGGAAGATATTGTGCAGGAGACCTGGCTTTCTCTCTACGAAAGCCGCGAACGGTATCAGGCGACATACCGGTTTTCCACCTGGCTGTTCACGATTGCCAGACGGAAGGCTCTGAGCGAACTGCGTCGCCGGAAAGTCCGCTCCATTGTCCGTTCGCTGACCGGACAACGGGATGGAGAGGAGGAGACGACGCTGGAGGTTCCGCAGGAAACCTTTCGTCAGCCGGATGCCGAGGCGTCCGGTGCGCTCTTGTCGGAATTGATCGAGCATGCCCTTTCGCGCCTGACTCCGGCGCAACGGGAGATTGTGGTGCTCAGGGATATTGAAGGGATGGAGAATGAAGAGGTTGCCGGGATTCTGGGCTGGAACCTGAAACCCGGAGCAATACGCAAACGGGTATTCGATGCCCGCGAAGCGTTCCGCAGGGAAATGGTGGCTCTCGGTGTGCGGGAGTGATGCCGGACGGCGGTTGAGAGAGGTGGGAATAATTGGTGCATAACAACAAATCGGAAATAGAAGAATGTCTGATCATAATTACAGAATGGAGGGGGATGCTCCGGGAGGGTGGGACGGCTATGCCCGTCTGCTGCGGGAGCATGGAGGAAAGAGGATGCGCCCCGAGGTTCAGCGGGGACTTGAAGAGAATTGGGAGAACCGTCTGGCGAAGCATCGCCGCGCCCGCAACCTGCGATGGGGGATCGGTCTTCCCTCCGGAGCCGTGCTGATTACGGGGATCGTTCTCTCGTTCGGTCTCTTTTCCGATCAGGGGGAACATTCGCTGGCTCCGACCGTCGCAATCCCTTCACCGAGCGTTCCGGCCGCAGAGCCGGAGGCCTTCGCCAACCCGGCAATTCCTCCGGTCTGGTACGATACGTCTTTCCCTTCGGTCGATGCAGCCCTGCCGACGCTGCCGCACGATTCCGGGCTGTTCCGTCTGGATTCCCGCATTCCGTCGGCTGCCGATTCGCCGGTGGCCGGAGAGCCGATCCGGTAGGAGAGCAGGGGGAAGACCGAATCGGAAGAATGCTTTCGAAGCGAAATCGAAATGAGAGGACGTATCGCTCGTCGCAGCAGGGAAAAATCCTTGTATGCAACGGGCGATACTGCTATTATGGTCCGGTTCAACACAACAAACGGAAAGAAGACCATGACCCGCTATACACTTCGGTTGTTTTTCTCTATTCTCGTCTCCTCTTCTTCTCTGTTCCTTGCCGCTTGCGGCAACGATGCGGAGGTTCAAACGGAAAAGACTCCGGCGATTCCCGCAGCAGAGACGGGCGATCCGGTGATGGGAGACTGGGTGGTGATCCATAACCTTTCCGATCCCGAATCGCTGAATCCGGTGACCAGCAACGATGCCTCGGCTTCGGAGATCGATTCCTATATCTACGAAACCCTCACCATCACCGACGTGGAGACACTGCAGACGATTCCGTGGCTTTCCGACTCGGTTGCAAAGGTCAGCGATGACCGGATGAGCTACGAGTTCACAATCCGGAAGGATGCCCGTTTCAGCGACGGCGAACCGGTGACGGCCGAGGATTTCATCTTCCACCTGAAGACAATCAAGAACCCGCATATCCTGAAGGCGGCTCCGATTCGCGGATACTATACCCGTGTCGACAGCGCGACGCTGATCGACGGTGACCCCTACCGGTTGCGCGTGGTGATGGCCTCTCCCTACTATCTCGGAGAACAGTGGGCCGGAGGACTGATTGCGTTCCCGAAACATATCTGGGATCCGGAAGGGATCAGCGACAGGATCTCCTTCGCAGAACTGAATGGGGGAGATACGAACCGGAATCCTGTGGTAAAGCAGATGGCCGAGCAGATCGAGGATATCTCGCACGATTTCGATCCGGCCTATCTCGTCGGTTCCGGTCCCTACATCCTGGATGAATATCGCGAGCAGGATCGGGTGGTCCTGCGCCGGAATCCGGAGTACTGGAACAGCGACCACCGCTACGGGGCCAATTATCCGAGCCGCGTCGTCTGGTTGACGATCAACGATCTGAACGCCGCCCTCTCGGCACTGAAGGCCGGAGAGATCGACTTCGTCCCCCGGCTGGATCAGGTGCAGTACAAATACGAAAGTCCCCGCTTCCCGAAGAACAATCTGGTGCCGGATGAATATGAATATCCGGCCTACAACTATGTGGGATACAACACCGCAAGCGAGGACAAACCGTTTCTGAGAGAGAAACTGGTGCGGCAGGCATTCGCCCACGCGCTTGACCGGGAGAAGATGATCGAGAAGATCTTCTTCGGCAATGCGATGCCGGTGCAGTCCCCCATCTATCGGGAGCGTCCGGAATATGACACAGCGCTTCCGACGATTCCCTACGATCTGGACAAGGCGCGTGCGTTGCTGGACCAGGCGGGATGGAAAGATACCGACGGCGACGGCGTGCGCGACAAGGTCGTCGACGGCAAGA
>CAMLOB010000004.1 GCA_946481475.1 uncultured Chlorobiota bacterium
CGGAGAGACGGAGATTCGGTTTTCGGTCGGACGGAACGAGCACGTGACGTTGAAGATCTATGATGCGTACGGGCGAGAGGTCCGTTCGCTGGTCGAAAAGGAGTTCTATCCGCCGGGCCGTTACGCGGTGGAGTTCTCGGGAGCCGACCTGCCGTCGGGGACATATCTGGTGGAGTTGCGGACGTTGAACGGGAGGGTGACCGAGAAGGTGGTGTTGATGAGGTGAGACAGGGTGAATGGTTGAGGAACCGCAGGGGGCAAACATCATTGTCTCCTGCGGTTCATTACCGTTCAATGGTGGAGTAGTTATAGAGGTTGCGGTTCAAATGTGATGGGCATGGAGGGTCTCTGAAACCTGTGCAAGAATAACCACAAAAACACTAAGGGCACAAAGAATCACCAAGAAGGCTTCCTCCTCTGTATCATACTTTATGCGCCGACTCTATTGTTTATGAGCAAATTATTAGAAAGGCAAGACACGAAATCAGGGAAATATCAAGGGTAAGAAGAGAGGAATGTTCAAATTCTCCGGTTCGCGATTTCAACGCTGACAAGGCTTTCGCGGAATGGTGAAAAAAAACAAAGATCATTTCGGAACTTTCGGAACTTTCGGAACGCATTTTCGGAACTTTCGGAACCGTTAATGTGAACGCATTACGGAACCCTTAATCTGCTACATGTCCCGAACAAGCTTGATGACGACGCCGTGAATCCGCAGGGCCATCCCGGCTCGGATTTCCATCGGCGGGTACTTCGCATTTTCCGGGTAAAGCCAGACCCGGTTCCCCATGTATTGAAGTCGCTTGATGCACAATTCCCCGTCGACGGTTGCGATCACGATCTGACCCGACTGCGCCGTTTCCTTCGACTCGACGACCACAATATCCCCCGACTCAATTCCCGCCCCCTCCATGCTATCCCCTACCACACGACACGCGATGACCTTCCCAAGCGGTCGGTCCATCACAAGTTCTTCCAGCGAGATCATTTGTTCGACGTCGTCGCTTGCCGGTGATGTCGCGCCTGCCGGTGCCGGTACCAAGAACAGCGGGATGCGGTTCCCGCTCGGGGTCGTGATGGCTGAATACGGCTGCATCCCATTATGGGGCGATCCGACCCGCTCCCCGTAGATCACATAGTTCCAGTCTACGTGAAATCCCCGCTCATCACAAATCGGGATAATCTCATCAATCGGCAATCGGGAGTTGCGCGTTCTCCAGTTGGAGATCGTGTTTTGTGCCTTATTCAAAAATTCCGCCAGTTCGGTGTCCCGCTCGATTCGCAGTTCCTCTTTTAACCGATCAAGCAAAATCCCGGTATGTGATTTTGTTCTTGACATTACACAGATTGGGATTTATATTTGTCAACCCAATGTCAAATATACGTCAACATCGCAGAATGTGAAGATGAAAATTCCAAACGTCGACATGAGGCGCGCCCCGTACCGGGGGATTTATACTGAACTGGCTGAAGAATTGGGGGTGTCGCGGGAGGCGATTCGAGCGGCGGTGACCGTGCATAAAAATCCGCGCATCATTCACTTGGTGGCCGAGCGGGTCGAGCAGCGCAAACAAGAGCAGCGACAGGCGGAGCGGAGGTTGCGCAATGCGGCTGCATGAATCCCCGATTGAATCGATCGCCCGGCGCGGCATCACGGCGGAACAGATTGCCGAACAACTCGGCATTTCCGTCCGGGCCGTCAGGAAGAAGAAGGGAATCGACCGATTCGTGATCGGTCAGGCGGCGGGCGGCATTGGGCGGAACGCCTCGCTCTACGATCCGGGCGCGCTCACACTTTGGCCAGCGTTCCAGGCTCCCGAGAAGATCGATCGGAAAAGTGCGCGTCAGGGTCGGAGCGATTGCGGTCTTCCGCGCAAGGTGTCGGAAGAACTGTGGGAACAGGTCGTCGCGCGGGTGAAGGCTCTCTATCTGGCGAACGCTCAGCAGAACCTGAAGCTTGCATGCGAGGAAGCCGAGCGGCAACTGACTGCCGAAGGGATTGAAGTTCCGCTTGACGTGTACATGCGCCTGCGCCGAACCCACACCGATCACGACGGGCAATATATCAGTGAGTATAGGCGGGAGAACTGGAAGCTCACACACCAGTCCCAGTGGAGGAAGAAGGACACGGCACTGGCGATGCCGGTTCTGCGCTACGATTATCAAAGCATCTTTGAGTCTGCCGGATGGGCGGGTGAAGGCTTCGGCGCGCTCAGGGTCTGGGCGATTGACGTCAGGAAGAATGATGTGTGGACCGAAGATTTCGACGGGACGCACTCGATGCCGCTGGGCGTCTATATCCGCGACGGACTGACCGGCTTCCCACTTTGGATGGAACCGATCCGCACCGAAACGCAGAACGATCTGATTCGAGCGTATATCGCCTGCGGTTTGGCGTGGGGAACCTTCCCCGACATTGCGGTCGGGATCGATAACGGTCGGGCGATGATCGCCCCACGCACGAAAGGCGTGATCGCCGCATCGCTCCCGGACGAAGCATGGGAGCGGGCGCAAAGCCGACCGGAAATCTTCGGCGCGGGGACGTCCTGTTCTCCGATTCTACAGAACATCCCCAATATCCCACAAGCGGTTTTCAAAGCTGCGCTCGAACGGAGTTTTCGCCAAATGAAAGACGAGTTCGACGCGACTCACCATCCGCGCCACTATCAAGGGGGGGACCGAAAAGAGGCGGTGCAGTTGACGCTCTCGGCGATGCCGGTGTTTCCCACAAACATGTTGAAGGCGGGCGATTACTACAAAGGTCTGGCGGCGTGGCTATGGGGTGACTATGTGGATCGTTCCCGACCGAATCAATATCCCCTCTTCAAGGAACGGGGATGGGATACGAGTATCGCAAACGTCCATCAATACTATGGCGGCCTGCCAAGCCGGAACGGGCAAATGCCGGAAGGTACACGCCTTGCAAAGCTCCTCTTCCACGCTACCGAAAAACCGCACATCGTCAAAGCCCAGCTGGGATACATCGACGTCACGATCAACGGCACATACGCCCGATGGATCTGCAAAGAGTTGCACGCCTATCACGGTCGCCGCGTTGCAGTGATACCCATTCCGGGGATGGAGGATGAACGGGCGGTCGTGATGTTGGCCGACGACAAACGCGACCCGGTTTTCGTCGGATTCGCATTCAACGGATTCGTTCGCCACGTCGACCGGATCGCACCGGCAAAGGAAGCGCGCAACGACGCCCAGACGCACATACGCACGCAGCTACGTGAAGAGCGGGAAAGCGCACAAGAGGGGACGTGGCACACGCACAACACACCGACCTTGCCTGCTACATCGGATCGGATTGCTGGCGAACTCTACATCGATCCGAACGATGCCGAGATCGTAGATCACGACGACGACGATACCGATCAACTACTCAGCGACGTGGAGGACTTGCTATGACCGACCGTGATCGACAGAAGATCATTGCACGCATCGCCGCGCTGCTGGCTCTTGCGACCAACAACGACAACGCGCACGAAGCCGAATCGGCGATGGAAAAAGCGAAGGGGTTGATGCAGGAATATCGCGTGAGCGAAATGGATGTGCAGGACGCGCGGGATCAAGGGGGCATCGGAGAAGAGTATATCCGAACGACGACGACGCGGATACCGGGATGGAAGAAGATTCTGGCGGCGCGCCTCCCGCCGCTCCTGAACTGCAGTGCGATAGCGAGCGACAGATACACGAATGGCACCGGGCGTGTGGTGATCCTGATTGTCGGCAATGAAATCGACCGACTCTTCTGCGTGCATCTGCTCGAATCGCTCTTCGTGCAGATCGAGCGGATCGGGCAAGAAAAGAGAAAACAGTGGCGGAAGAGTAAGCGCAAGCGGACAAGACTGGAAAGCTACCGTCAGGGCGTTGCGTTCGGCGTGCTTGCGCGCGTCCGACAATTGATGCGGGCAACCGATGGTATGTCGGGGCTTGTCAGGGTAGGCGATCTGAAGAAGATCGATGAATGGATCGAAAGGAAATACGAGATAGAAAAAGGACAAATCAAAACCAAACCAAACCGGGATTTCGTGGCGGGGTTGCATGACTCGAAACGGCTGACCGTGGCACGCGCGGTGTCGTCAGCGAAGATGTGTGAACCGCTCGGATTGAATCCCACAACAAACAAGGAGTAGCAAATGTCAACACGAGAACTCGCAACGCAGAACATGGCACAGGCGCCATCGATTACGGACGCGCTTTCGGCGGTCCTGAGCGACGACGCTATCGACTACATCAACGAACGGGGCGCGGAGGTCGGCGCGCTGTCGGCGATGGAACTGAAGCTGGTACAAAAGGCGCGGAAGCTGAAAGAGAAGATCGACGCATCGCCGGAAGCGCAGCAGCTGAAGACGATCAAGGGTAAGCTGAAGCAGGTCAAGGATAAGCGGTCGGAGACTGTAACGAAGATCGCTGGCGTGATCGAGAAAGAGCTTGGGCCGAAAGCCGACCAGGCTGTCGATCAGCTGTTCGGCGAGACACCGAAAGCATTGAATGGGAGGTGAGAGATGATGGAAGCATTACAAGCAAATCCGTGTCGTGAATGCGATAGTGTCCCCACTGTGAACGAGGTGACCGAAAGCCTGTTGATTATCGGATGTAAATGCCAAGAGTTGACCTTTGATCAAAAACACGTGCAGGGCGCTCCTATGTCGCTGGAGTATGCAGTGGCTATGTGGAATCGCAAATGCGGAAAGTTGACGATGGAGGGTGATGTCGCCTTTATCGAGAGGATGAAACAGGAAGCGCAGAACGCTCGCCGGAAGTTCCCGGATACGCGACGTGCCATGCTGGCGTTGATGGAAGAGGTCGGCGAACTGGCGAAATCTTTTCTTGAAGAGGGTCCGCGTAGGCGATACGATGAAGCTGTTCAAGTTGCGGTGATGGCAATGCGGATTGCTGTTGAAGGCGACGAAGCTGCATTGCCAGAAGGGGAGGTGTTCGGATGACGTTTGACGCAACACACGACGTCTGCCCCGAGTGCCAGCGCACGCTGTGTGACCGGCGCCCTTCCGATGCTTTGCTCGACACGGCCACGATTATGGAGCTTGAAATCGAGATCGAACGAATTGAACGCGACCGTGATTTCTGGGTAGTTGTTGCGGTGTGGTCGCTGTGTGTCGCGCTGATAGGGGCCGGTCTCGGAGCCGTAGCGGAGAGGTTCTTATGAACCTCTACCAGATCTACTATGTCGCCGCCACGCAAGAACGGGGCGTAGCTGTCGCCCACGGTCCAAACTGGCACAAGGCGTGGCAAGTGGTGGTCACCACGCTGTACATGAACAACCCCCAACAGATTCCGGTTCTGCTACTCAAAGTTTGCCGGGTCGTCGGGGAGATGTTGCACACCGAATTTCAAACAACCTATCGAACCGATGATGAACAGGAACTGGCAATTGAAGCGCATACATCAGCTGACGGCGGCCCTCGGCATGGATCGTGAAGCATACGAAGAAATGCTTGTGCAGTCGTGGGGCGTCAGTAGTAGTACGGACCTGACGCCGGAACAGCGGCACATGTTGATCGGCAGGCTGACCGAAGCGGCAACGGCGCAAGGGGTCTGGCATGATCGAGAGAAGACGGTCGTGCCCCGCGCCAGCGGGGACGCGAAGCGGCGGTTGCGCTACCACACGCTATGGTGCGCAGTCCGCCGGGCGGAACTACCGGCGTTCGTGTTGGAAGACGGACGACGACTGGAAGGAGAAAAGCTGCGGTCATGGTTGATCGAGCAGTTCGATTCTGTTCGGAGTCAGCCCCAGCGAAAGGCGGTGACGTCGATCCCCAAATCTATTCTTCGGCACCTGTCGGAAACTTTTGTGAACCCGATCTGCAATCGATGGCTGAGCGAGCGCGGGTCGCGGCAATGGAACGACAAGAGCAAGTTCTATATCGACGAACTGAGCAGTCAGGAAGTAAAGTATTTGACCGAACGCTGGAAGGAATTTCAGCGGGTTATCGAGAACGAAAGTAGCGAAGTAAACGTGCCAATTCAGGACCTACCACATAACACAACGGAGAATTGAAATGGCAAAAAAAGCACTGGTAGAACAGATCGACAGCAACAACAAGACGTTGCGGGTAGATGGAGAAACGGGCGACGATCACGTCGCGGAGACGCGCGCGTTCTGCGAGCGTATGTCGAATGAAAAGCTGATTGAATATCACGGCATCGTGACGCAGGTGATTAACAGCAATCTGAAGGAAGTGGAAGTTATCGAACAGGTGCTGGCTGCTCGGTTTCCTTGCGAACAGACGTATGAGCTTCTGACGACGAAACACGGCGTCGCCGAGCGGAAGGTCAGAAATTCGTATGTGCCGAAACCTGAAAAGATGGAAAACTTGTGGGTGTATCTCGGCCCGGATTACAGCACCTACATCGACGAGAAAGCTGAGTACAATATCGATCCTCACAAGGTAAGCGACCTGATGACATTGATCGAAAAGCAGGGTGGAGAACCGCGTGATTATCTGATTATTAATCGGAAGTATGCGGCGACGAAGAAGGCTGTGAATGAAATCAAGGACGGTAGTAAAATCGGCAAGACGTTGTCAAGGGTGTTCGACGTAATCCAGAAGGTTACGGTGAAGGTCCGCCCGGTCAACGAGGGGGCAAAGAAATAGGGTGAAGAGGTACGAACAAGCCCAGCAGTTCACGGACCACCTGCGGGTGCTCTGTGAACAGATAGACCAGAAGCGACAAACGCTTCTGGGGAACTTGAACGCCGTGTCTCACGCAGTCTCGCCTGAAGTTGCGATGGGCGTGCGGAAGCTGGCGTTCGAGTTTGATTGTCTCGGTGCGCGGGTAGAAGAGATATGGGAACTACTTCTCCCTTTTTGCGTGCTGAGTGACGACGCACGGGATTACGCCGACATTAACGCCACACTCACCACAATGATGGAGGAAGCATGATAACGCCGCACGAGATTCAACGCCGCGAACTGCGTAGGACATCGAGCACGATAGGGGATGAAATCATCTCCTACTGCCGGGGCAGGATCGGTCGGGAGATCGCGATGTCGCAACTGCAGGACTATGTGATCGGACGGATTAAGACGACGCAATGCTGCACTGTGCAGGCAAGCAGTGTCGACCGCGTCTTCCGGGACTTGCGATCCAGTGGCGTGATCGAGTACACCTGCACGAGCCGAAGCGGAAGCAAGTATCGCATCGACTATGTGAAGCCGCTTGCGCTATGAGGACGGTCTATCCCCGAAAGGAAGATGTGCGACGCATCATGCTGGAAGTGGCCGACCACTATAACGTCGATCCGGCAGAGATGAAGAATCGCAACCGGGAGCGCCTGCGGGTACATGCTCGGCGCGTTGCCATCATGTTGATTCGCCGACTCTACCCGCAAACCTCGAACGTGCAGATCGCACGGCTCTTTGGTCGCGACGATCACACATGGATCACCGACAGCCTGAAGGCACTGAACGACCACATCTGCGCATATCCTGACCTTGCTGCAGAGATTGAGCAACTCACAAATAAACTAAACACTGAAGGAGAAGAGGTTCATGAACAGGAAGATCGTTATCATCGCCATTGATGAAATTCGGGATCACCCGCAGAACGCAGAGATATACGGGGAGACGGTACCCGACCCCGACCTGGTGGAGAGCATCAAAGAGCGGGGGGTATTACAGGCGTGTATCGTCGCCCCCTCTACGAGTGGGTACCGGATGGTCTCAGGGCATCGGCGCAAAGCCGCTGCGCGGGAAGCGGGGTTAACGCACATTCCAGCGGAGGTGCGCCACTATCGCGGCGCGGATGAAGAGCTTATTGATTTGATCCATAGTAATAAGCACCGGAAGAAAACATCGAAGCAAGTCAACGATGAAGTTGTCCGTTTGAAAAGTGCTTTAAGTAAAGTGACAAAGGCGAATAGCGTGGCGAACCTTAAGAGGGGCAATTCGGAAGACGGTCTCCCGAGTGGTCCAATTGAACCACTCGGGGAAACGAATGCTAATATCGCAGAGAAGACGGGTCTATCGCAAAGCGAAATCAAACGCCGAACGATGGTCTGTGACCCTGAATATCGCAAGGGGTTCTTCGATGAGTTGCGGAAGCTTGGAGGGAACAACGAACTCGTAAAGGAGTGCGGCCAGCAATGGGCGGCGATACATCGAACGCTCGACACGGACGAACTGGCGGTCTCGGCTGCGGCGAACCAAGTGAAGAAATTGCAGAAGGAATTTCGGGAGCTTTGCCCGGACTACAAACCGGCAAAGACGAAAGCGAAGAAGGTGCCCGCGACAAAGTCGGCGGTTATCAAGTGGGCTGATACGACGCTCGATGAAGACGCCGACGAATGGGTGCTGGCTGAAGTCGTCGACGTAGAGCGGGACGTCGAGGCCGGAATACTGAAGCGGGGATCGATGCACGTTCCGGGATTCAGGATCGGGAACAAGGTGCAGTATGTGGAGTGGGCGGCACTGCTGAAGGTTGCCAAGATCAAAAAGGCTGCGTAGATTTTCCAAACCGTGGGCGGGTCGTCCCCGCCCCTCCTTTTTTCATTTCCAATTCTCAGGGGGTCTCTTATGAAGTTGGTGCTGGTATCATTGCTGGCGTCGGCGATGGTGGTGGGGTGTATGTCGTCTCGGGTGCATCATCAGGTGCAATGTCAAGGCCAGGCGAAGTCTGAAGTGCTGAATGCGATGTCGGCGTTGTTGTTGATTGAAGGTCTCGAAGTGAAGCAGGTAAATGAAGGCGTCGGCGTCCTGCAGGCGGCGACGGCCGAGTCGCACGATATATGGAGCGGTCACTATATCACAAAGAACTGGCAGTTCGTGATACGGGGAGATAGCGTTATGGCGTGGGCATTTGAGCGGCGCGCGACACGCAACGCGCTGGGTGCGGAAATCTCTCATACGGACACGTACTACGACGACCGGGCACACTCAGACTGGGGATGGTATTGGCATGTCCGACAAGGACTTGAAGAGTTGTGCGGATCAAAGGCTGTAATCCTGAAGTCGTCGAAGTGACGACGAAGACAATGAAAAATAGAGAGGCCCGGCAGCGATGCCGGGCCTTTTCTGTTATGACGCATCCACGTCGATGTGGTACAAATGCACATAGTCCCCCGTCGATCCGCCGTCCGAAACGGCTCGCAGCCAGACGCCCGTCGTTGCCGCTCCGGGTAGCGAAACCGTCGAACTCTTCTGCGCCCCCGTCGCGCTGATTGAGATCGAGCACCCAGTCGCTGTCCACGTCGATCCGTCCGGGCTGTATTCCAGTAGTAGTGTAACCCCGTTCCCTCCGACGTGCCAGCAGTCGACCGACATCGTGACTTCCGTCGCGTCGGTGAGATTGGCCCAGTGCTGTGTCGATGTGACGGCGTTGCCGGTTGCGCTGATTGCCCCGATTGCGTTTCCCGGATCGGTCAAGAGCGGCACGTGTTGCGCTGATACCGGAGCTGCAAGGGCCAGCGCGGCCAGTAGTGTAAAAAAGATTTTGAACTTCATACTTCCTCCTATCGTTTTATGATGAATCGGACCCCGATGTATGGGGGGCGGTTGTCTCCACTGTCGTCGTTGCTGTAGATCATCCGAGCCGATCCGGGCTGGCCGAAACCGGACAGGACGTCATTGCCCAGATCGCCGTCCCATGCGTCTCCGTTATCTGTGTCGATACCCCAACTTGCCTTTCCCCCGGTGTCGCCGAGATCATGATCGGTGCCTGTCTCTGCGCCGACCGGGAATCGTCCGCGCAAGTCAGGAATTCCGAACGTGTTTATCCCGTCCCCCGCTCCGTAATACTCTCCCAACACAGAGAACAAGGGGGCGTCTTCGACGCGATCCAACAGTCGCCCATCGCATTCGTACCACTCTGAGTCGTCAACCGGCACCGGCCACATGATGATCGACCCGGTTTTCCCGGTCGGTCCCGGTGGTCCTTGCGGTCCCGGTTCGCCTTGCGGTCCCTGAATCCCCTGTGGCCCTATAGGCCCTTCCGACCCCTGAACCCCCTGCGGTCCCTGATCCCCTTGCGGTCCCGGTTCGCCTTGCGGTCCCTGAATCCCCTGTGGCCCTATAGGCCCTTCCGACCCCTGAACCCCCTGCGGTCCCTGATCCCCTTGCGGTCCCGGTTCGCCTTGTAATCCCTGAAGTCCCTGCGGACCAGTGGCACCCTGTTTGCCGACGGTGATGACTACCGGCGGAAGTTGCTCGGTGACGACTATCCAGTTCATCATTCCTCCATGCGGATTCGTCCTGCGATCACGCACCGGCGCGCACTCCCTATCGTCCACCACATGCGCCACCAACAGTCGCGCGGGAGCGTCTCCGGGTCGTCGGTCTGGGTGCGCGTGAAGTCGATGCTGGTCTCGCCGTTCAGCGCGTCGATCACGGTGACCGTCACGCTGAGAAGTGGCGTTGAATCCTCCCGGTCGGCCAGCACTTCGCACTCGAATGCGTATCCGGTTAGATCGATGGCCGGGCCGTCCTGACTTTCTTTGAATGTCAGCGGGATCGTGTGATCCGCGCCGCGTCGCATCAGCAGGTGCATCTGCGCCGGCGCGTCAACGTTGGTCCATGTGTTCATATCGCGTGTGGAAAAAACGTGGATTCATTGTCGTTCCGATTGCCGAACTTTTTGCCCGACCACAAACCAAATTTCGATTGCCTATGGACTGCCCGAACTGCGGCCATGAACGCCAAAACGTAACCTTCAATCCTGAGCGGTTTCGCGACCACGATCTGCGCACTGCCCAGTGCTCACAATGTGGCGTGCAGATCGAGACGATCACCACTGTTCGCGGGGTCTTCGTATTCAACCCCGTTACCGAAGAGCGGGAATTCGTGTCGCTGGAACGATTCATGAAAGAGAACTTCCGCGACGTCCTGCGAGGCAAGATTCCGCACCCGGCGCGCACGGCGTGGGAGCGTGAACATGGTTGATCCGATCCGCCGACTTTCTACCGATGTGCGCAACGCCGTGTCCGCCGGTCTGCGGGCGGGCGAATCGCTCGACATTATCTTGATCCGGGTGCGTGAACTGCTTGCTGCGACTCCTCTGGGTCAAGTCCTTCAGGACGCTTTGCTGGTGTCGGCGATAGAGCAGTTTACGTGGATCAATCAGCGTACGATGACGCTTGCCGAACAGCAAGACGTTCTGACGATTCTGCAGGTCAGCGCACCGCAGTTCGCACTGGTTGGCGGCAACATCGAAACCGCCGTCGTCGAAGAAGTCGTGCGGAGTATCCGCGAAGGTCTGCCGAGCGACGAGATCGAATCGATCCTTGCCAGACAATTTTCAAAGGGTCGCGCGCGTGCGCAGACCGTGACGGTGACGGCGATGCAGGCGTTTGGTCGATCCGCCCGCTTCCGGGATGCCGAGGCCGGCGGAGTTTTGCGGATGAAGTACGTCGGCCCGCCGCCGGAGCGCGACGTCTGTCGACGCTGGTATCACCGCTCGTACACCATCGCCGAAATCCGCAGGCTCGACAACGGGCAGGGCCTCCCCGTCGACAAGTACGGCGGCGGATTCCGGTGCCGCCACCAGTGGGTGATCGACGACTAAACGCTGACGATGATCCGCGTCGCCGCCCATGCTGCCATCTCTGTCTTTTCGTTCTCTGTGAACCCCAAGAATTTCCGGGGATGCTTCCCCGCTTCATCGACATACCACGCCTTGACCGCCTCTTCCGGGGCTGCAAATCCCAGTACCACCAAGTTCCGCGATGGGTCCACGCGCAAGACATTCAGGTTCTGCAGCATTCTCCCGGTCGCTGTGAGGTTTACCGTTCCGGCGTCTTGGGGATAGGCTGCCGCCTTGAAAGCGGCGTAGCCGCCTTCTATGGCCGCCCATAGCGCGCCCGTGAGTTTCGTCCTGAATACGTACAGCTTCTCTCCGAGCGCCTGACGTGCGCGCGCGGTGATTGCGCCGAGCGGCATCGCGAACGTCTTCGTGCTGTAGGGGTCGAAGGGGCCGTCGACTCCTTCCCCACGCTGTGTGCGCTCGACGATTAGGCGCACGGCTTTTTGTCCGAGGCGCTGAAGGTCGGCGACGGTCATCGTGATCTTAGCCACCGCTCACACCTCCCGCCCCACTCGGAAGGAGCGACGACAGCAGACCGCCGCCGGTCGGCGTAAGAATATCATCCCCATCGGCGGGCATGGAGTAGTTGATCCGCTCGTACACTTCCTGCCGTTTCAGGGAGACTCCCGACTGCAACGCTTCGGCAATCGTCCGAATCTCCTTCTCGGCATCGCGATCTTCGGCAAGCCGCAGGGCGAATCTCCACGGGGCGACAAGTGCCGCCGGGTCGTGATTGAGCTGGTGATCGGCCAGCAGTAGCTGCGGCATCAGCGTCTGCTCGATGCGGACAATGTCGGCGTAGTGGATGTCCGCGCGGATCAACTGCAGCACCTGCAAGGCTGCGCGGCTGCCTCCGTTGTTCGGAAGCTGCGTCGTGTTGGCTTGCCCGAGAATCGCAATCGATTCTTCATCGGAGAGTAGCTTGATAAAGTCGCTGAACCATTGGCTTCCGGCCGAGGTGATGATCTGCAGAAACTCGTAATCCGCCGCGTCACTGGTGATGCCGAAGCCGTACGTGTTCACATTGCTGAGCGTCTGCTTTGCGACACTCTTATCGGCGTCGCTTGCGAACTCCTTCAGCTTCGAGATCAGTAGCCCCTTGATCTTCCGGTTTGCGTTCGCCCATTCCTGCACGTTGTCCAGGCGCAGTTTTTCGTTGTAGATCAACGAGCGCAGAATGCCCCCCTGGACGAAGGTGTCTTCGTCGGTCTCGGTGATCCACGTCTGCGGGTTGTCGGGATATTCACGCTTGACGGCTGCCCCCTCGGATACAAGGATCGCGACGTCGTCGAGATCGTCTCCTGTGCGTTCGATTTCGTCGGGACGATAGATGCGCACCGGGCGCAGACTCCACTTCCCTTCCACGTCGACCGGCTCAAGCTTGATCGCAAGCGCGCCGAATAGCGGCGTCTGTGTGTGTCGGTTCAGAATTCGGTTGATGGTCTTCTTCAGACGCGCTCTGACCTCTTGCGCTCGCTCGATGTCGGCCTTGTCGTCCGGGGCAATATCCCAGTCATAGCTGGTGATTGCCGTGCGCCGCGTCAGTACGTGTCCCCGCAGGCGTCCGCTTGCTTCGACCATGCGCATTTCGATGGCCATAAGGGGCCGAACGTCCCGATCCTTCTCCGACTCGTTATCGGCCTTCTTCAGGGCCTTTTTGATGTCGTCGATTTCGGGATATGTGTTGTCCTTCAGCGGTGCGAATTGATAGCGTCCCATATCAGAATCGGTAGAAGTCCGTAAAGGTCTCGGCTTTGGTCGTTGTCTCGGTCGTTTGATGCCGGACGAAACCGGAACTGCAAATCAGTTCGTGGGCGTTGATAAGCGCATCGGGGAAATCGTCCTTTCGCTTTTTCTTCTTCCCGGCGAACTTGAAGATCATTTCAATCTCGCGTTTGCTTTTGGGGTTCTGCATCGATCCGCGCGGGAATCGTACTTTCCCTCGCACCCAGTATGCCTGAATGTTCTTCGCGAAGAGGTCGACGTTGATCTTCTGGAACTCCACGTGCGGGAACGGCTTGCCGTGGATTCGGCACCAGTTGCGGATGTTGTTTGACCATGTCGACTCTTGTGTGACGTTGCCGTCGAATCCGGTGCGGAAGACCGTGCCCGGCTCCATCGCCCCCTTCGTGTGTAGCGCGTCGTTCAACAGCTTGTCGCTGTCGGAGTAGCTCTCGACGATCCAACGCGGAACGAAGAAGAGGTCGTGCGTCGGACTGTAGAAATACATGACGATGGCCGTCTCGTCGCCCTTTCCTTTTAGTGCGAGATTCGGGTCGGTGAAGAGCACGCCGCGTGCGTCGGTCGGCAACGTGTCGTACTCCGCGTAATACTCACGTGAGAAGATCGGCCCGTCGGGCGGCTCCGGGTCTTGCTGGTAATCGCCGCTCCACTCGCTTTGGTCGGCTGGATCAAGGATCGCGCGCAACTCGTCTTCTGAGGTGACCGGGTATCGCTCGGGCCACAAGGGGGTATTCTGCTCGCTGTCCCATGCGGGAAACACATGGACGCGCCACGACGTCGGCAACACCCCCCGTTCCTGTTCATCGAGCAACGTGTTCGTCAAGCACCGCTCGTCAAAGTTGTTCGCCAGCACGATGATTGTTCCGTCATCGGTCAGGGATGATTTCGCTTCGGCGAGGATCGCCGCCCGGCTCCGCACATGATCGGGGTCGAGTGGCGATTGCCGCGTCTCCAGGTCATCGCATAAGAGCCACTCTGGCCTTGCAAAACCACGCGCGTATCCGCGCACCGACCGGCCCTCACTGAATGCTTGCACATGGCACATGTGAGGTCGACGGTCGGGGCGGATCACGCGCAGGCTCAGCTTGTCTTCGTTCGCTTCGATCCACTCGATCTGGTAGTCGTGGAGCAGTCGCGGGTTGTCGGCGATCAGCCAGTACATGTCGCTCAGGATATTGCGCGACGTCGGCAATGTCTGGCTGAGCGTGCCGATCAGTTTGTGCTTTCCGGTCAGCAGATAGAAGGTGGCCAGCTTTTTTGCGGTTGCCGTCTTCGCGTGCTTCCGCGCTCCGGCGACGATCTGCACACCGGGGATTGATGCGATGCGGACAATCTCTCGCTGGAAGCGGCCCGGCTCCGAATAGTCCGGGTACATGTCCGGCGTGAAGTAGGTCCGGTCGAACGCGAAGAAGTCGTTCTCGGTCTGGCGTAGTCGTTTGCGCCGGGCCTTCTCGGTCGCCTCTTCTTCGGACCACGGCGCGGCGGGCATCAGCGCGGTGCGGGCGTCCGTCCTGCGCTGAAAATCCTGCATAGCCAAGTCGGCTAAAGAGAAGCCTTCCACCGTTCCACCTCTTCGTGATAGATCGCGATCACCCTATCGTCGGAGACCTCCGGTTCGTAGCGATGGATGATGCGCTTTATGATTTCGGCATCGCGCCGTTTCAGGTGATGCGTCAGCTCGATCTTCTGGATCGTCTGCCGAATGACCGTGAGCTTTTCAAGCAGGACGATCCGTTCTTTCGGATCGAAGTTCGAGGCGGCCATCTCGGCAAGTGCGGTTTCGTACTGGCTCAGCAGTGTCGCGTCGCCGTCGGTCTTCGGCGGTCGTCCCCTTTTCTTCGGTCGTCGTGTGCGACCGTATGAAAGCCTCCCTTCGAGATAGTCCTTGTGAGCCTTGCGCGCCTGAGCGTAAGAGCAGCGGAAGTGCTCGGCCAGTTGCGCGTAGGTCATCTCGGGATTTCGTTCCTTCCGACGCGCGATTGCAAGCTGCGTCGATGCCGGAAGCTTATGCGCCTTCGTTCTCATACTCTACCGTTCCAAGTACCACACTTCGCACTGTACATGTGTCGCCGCGAACCCATCGGCGACGGTGTCGAGGGTGACCCGGTCGCGTCCCCATCGGATGGTGAGGCCGACACGGCTCAGGACGCGCTCGATCTTCCATCCCAAGCTCACTGCGTTGCCGGTCGTCTCGGCGACGTCGCCCGTATCCGGGACGACCGCGAAGACGCTGAGCGTCGCAACGTGAGGATGCGCGCTCTGCACGTCGAAGAGCTTGCCCGGGATCATGTAGACCAGAATGGCGGGCGGGGTGATTGCCGTGTCGCCACGCCAGTTCCCCTCGATGATCGACGCGGGATCGACCGGCCACGATCGCTCTGCCGCTTTCGCCTTCAGCGTCTCGACGATGTGCCGCCACGATGCCGTAAACCCGCCGACTCCTGTCGTTACCATTTCAGCACCCCTTGTATCTCTCCCCACTCCGCGCCGGGGCGTCCGGTCGGCGTCGCCTGCTTGTGCATGTCGAGGCTTTCAAGGGCTGCCCGGTACTGCGCCTGGACCGATTGCGCTTTGGCAACCGTCAGGTTTGCCAGCACCCCGATGCGCTTGAACTGAATGATGTACGCCGACGCCTCCTTTGCCCACGCTGGCGCGTTGTCGGCATCGTCCGGGATCACCAGTCCCGTGCGGGCGTGGATCAGGTCCGCCGCGCTCTGCTCGGTTTGCTCAAAGCTCCGGGCATCCTGCGTCATCAACCGTGCGAAGGTCTCTCCGATGTATGCGCCGAGTTCGTCCGGCTTCAGGATAGGCATAGGTCGCGTCTGTGTAATGGCTCACACAAAGATCGTCGACCCGGACGGGGAGAAAGTCATAGATATATCTATAGAACTCCGGGCGGTTTCGGGGGGCGTAGGTTGCGATCATGTTAACCGGCAAGCGATCAATTGACGCGGGCTGAACCTGACTTTTACAATCGAACCGGAGAGCGACAACTATGGACTCTATCATCAATCGACGCAAGGTCTTTCAGGCGTGCGGGGCAACGAGCGCACCGCCCGAAACCCATGTCCGCATTGCCAACACCTTGCCGGGCCTGATGACGCACATCGACCGCAACGGCGAATACGATACGAGCGAGACTAGTGTGCGCCGGGCGATGAAGGTCGTCGGCGTGTCGAGTGATGACTCGGCCTATTACAACGCCGTCGTTGGCGTGATCGGATGGATGCAGCAGCATGGCGGTCTGCCTGCGCCGTCGTCGAAGACTCTTGAAGCTCTTGCCGAAGAGTACGGCAAACTGGGCACGGGGGAAGGCGATAAGCAGCACACCGAAGGAGATGCGCCGAACGGCGATGACGAACCGAACCTGAGTGGCGGCGATCCGCCCGCGCCGACCGGGGGAACCGATGTCGAGGAAGGCGCGACGAAGGCGCGCAAGAGCCGAAAGTCGTAAGGCGCCGTTGTTGACACGAGAGACTGAGTAGACCGACCACCACTAATCTATACCACTATGGACTGGGCAAAATTCATGGCCTCTCTGATGGCCTCTCTGAAGAGCATCTTCGGCGTCGAAGACAGCGACGAGAAGATGAAGAAAGTCGAAGAGGAGTTGAAGAAGATGGAGCCGAAAGAGGAGTTGAAGAAGATGGAGCCGAAAGAGGAGCCGAAGAAGGATGAACCGGCCCCAGTGCCCCCACTGAAGGCCGAGAAGAAGGACGGCGACACGGACCTCGCTACAATCGTCGCCGACGCGGTGAAGTCCGCAACCGCACCGCTGCAGGAAAAGATCGATGCGCTGGAAGGTCAGGTCAAATCGCGCGATGAACAGGACAAAGCGTCGAAGATTGATTCGATCCTTTCCGAGGCAATCGCAAAGGGGCGGATCGCGCCGGACCAGAAGGATACGTGGAAGGGGGATTTGGAAAAGGCGTTTGACACGACCGCTGCGATCATCGGTCGGCTGCCGGAGAATCCCTCCCTTGCAAAGCAGGCTGCCGCGCAACCGGCAAAGAAGGAAGAGGGCAAGGATGGATCGAAGAGCTATTCGACGGCGTTCGCACGTGGTTCCGATCCGAAGTTGATGAAGTACGTCGAAGACGAGTTAGCGAAGAACTGAGCAACCGACAACCGAAGATAAGCAGACCACCATTTCACACTAATTGAGAAAAGAAATGAGACTTGCACAAGTATCGAACGTGGGCGAATTCGAGAGGGGGACAGCGGCGTTGTCGCGCATGTTGGAAGACCCGTGGATTGCCTTTCTGGATGGCGCGTCTGCCTTTGAGTTGGAGCCGACCGATTACGACTATCGACCGATCACCGGCACGACCACTGTGCAAACTCGTGGAGCCGGAGGCTCTTATACAAGCACGGACGAAGCCCCGGATGACCGGCTGACCGGCGCGCTGGCGTTTCATGGCGACAGCCAGGATGTGGACATCAGTTATATCGAAGATGACAAGCGAGGGCTGCGTGATCTGGGCGGGTGGCTCGACAAGCGCATCGGAAAGAAGTTCAAGTCGTGGAGGAATGGTCTGGTCGGCCTTTCGTTCAACGGGACTGGCGCGGGAACTCCGCGACAGATGACGGGACTGAAGACGATCTATAACGGGTCGAGTAATCTTCCCGGCTTTGGTATCACGGGCGTGATCGATGCGGCGTCGTATGCAAGCGGTGCGCCGAACAGCCTCGATCTGTCAGACCCGGACAACTGGAACATCTTTGTGAGGATCATGGACTTCGCTATCGCCCAAGTCGAGAACCCGTTGGGCATTCCCCTGAACAAGGAAATGTATGCGACAGTCCGCATGATTGCCCGCGAAAAGAACCTACTCGGCACCACCCGGAACCATCTCGATCAGCCGCTTGAAACGTGGGGCACGACTCCGCTGATTCGGATGGTCGACGGAGCTATCACGAACACTGAGCCGGACAATGCTGGGGTGCCTGTGAACGAGACGAGCTCAATCTATGTCCTGTCGCCCGGCGAGGGCCGCATTGCGGTCGTTACGAACTCCGGCCTGTACTGGCACGAGAAGGATCATCAGGAAGGCAAAGAGTCAGGCCGCATCGAGTGGGAAATGCGCCTTGAAAACAAGGTCGAAGAAGAGAACGCCGGACGTCGTGTACGGAACTTGAAACCGGCATAAGATATCAACACACCGAGGGAAATCGGACCATCCACAAGACGAGCGAGTCGTGAGACGGAAGCTCGTGCGCGCGACACTGAGACAATCAGACCGGCGGTGGTGGTGGTCACGCCGCCGGTCCCCCTGGGGAACCGAATTGAAAACTTGTCGGCCCGGCGTCGCATCAAGACCATACGACGCTACTCCTGCAAAACGGGATGGGATCGCCGGGCCGATTTGATCTATCGCGCATGAAGTGGAGCACGTCCGACATCATCAGCATGTTCGCCGTTATCGGGACGTTCGCGACTGCGATCATTGCGATGCTGACACACACGACGAAGCAGCGACGTCTCGACCGCGAGCATGAAGCGAAGCAGGACGAGCGGCTGGCAAAGCTTGAATCGACAATCGGACAACTGGATGACCATATCCGCCAGCAGAACCGGCTCTTCCGCATCCTGATAAAACGACTGACCAAACCAAAAGAGGAATGACATGAATGCCATGCAGGCTTTGAAAGATCCAAGAACCACTGCGTCGGGCTTTGCGCTGGGCGTCGTCGGTCTGTTGAGCTGGTTCGGCGTTGAGGTGCCGCAGATTATCACCGATACGGTCATCACCGTCGGGGCGGTGGTCCTGATGCTGGTGGCTCGGGACAAGTCCGAAGGATAGTCTTTGGCGGTGAACGCACTCACGTATTACGAGAGGATTATCATGTACGAATACTTCAACGACTTCCAGCTGTTTGTCCTAAGACTTTGCCTGGACCACTTCCGCCACTCCGAGTTGTTGGTGCGGCACGACGCCGTCCGCCGTGGAGTGCAGAATAGCCCGCCGCCGCGTGATCTGTGGCCGAATATCGTAGCGACAATCGGGGTTGTCGAGGAACTACGGCGACGGTGCGGATTTGCGATCAGGATCACGAGTGCATATCGGTCTCCGGCATACAACAAAGCTGTCGGCGGAGCGGCTGGGTCTCAGCATCTGAAGTTTTGTGCGCTTGACATTCAGCCGGTCAGCGGTCGTCGCGACGAACTGAGGACGATGTATAAGGAGCTGCGGAAAATGCGGGATCAGGAACACTGGTTCAAAGGGGGCCTCGGGAAGTACCCGACGTTTGTTCACGTCGACACGCGCGGCCATAACGCAACGTGGTAAGCATGAATCTGAACTGGATCATATCAATCATTGCGGCCCTTGCGGGTGTGACGCTGGGCTGGTTTCTGAAGGGATGCGGCGCGCCGGAAACGACGGTCGTCGAGCGACGCGACACGGTGACGGTTGTGCAAATGCTGCCCGAAGTGATCGAGCGACGTGTGCCGGTGGTGGTCCGTGGCGATCCGATTGTCTTCCGGGACACGGTGACGATCAACGGGGTCGACACGGTGACGGAATTCGTCGCTCCCCCGTTCGCGATGCGGCTCGACACTGTCGAGGCTGACGGCGATACCATCAACGTCTTGGCCAGTCATCCGCCGCCGCGCATCACAATCACCAGACGACCGCCGCCGGATACGACGACGACCCGCACCGAGTATATCCACCTTCCACCACCGAAGGAGAAATGGTACGCCGAACCCCTGAAGCTGGGGGTGACATTCGGCGGGGGATTCTTGGCCGGATACTTGACCCGAACCTTTACGCACGACGACGACAAATGCAGACCGCTACAGACCACCGAGAAGCCGCCTGCGCTGGTGAACCTGAACGTCAGGTTCTGAGTGATGCCAATCGGCGGCGATTGCGCCACGACATCGATGCGCTGAAGCGCAAATGCCGAAATGGCCGCGCACTCCGGCGCGGTCTGAAGAGGCTCTTTGAAAAGTACTACGCGGATGCTGTTTGAAAAGTACGATCCCGACCAGGACATGCTGGTGCGCGGGCCTGCCGAGCCGGAGGATTTGAGTCCGCGTCTGGCGCGTCTGCTGAACGTTCGCTGGCGCGCCTTGTGGAAGGCGCTGAAGGCGACGCGGTGCATGGCCGCCGACTGTTGCGCCGACGCAAAGGCACTCGCTCAGCAGAAGGATCACGGAAGCGTGATGGTCCTGACGACCGGGCTGACGCCGGACGTGAACGACGACAGCGGTCTCGGGGTTTCGTGGGACACGAACGTGCGGGTCGGTGTCGACTTCTCCCACTCGACCGGCGCGCATTCATCGCGCGGGATCGTGGAGAAAGGGGGGCTCTACCGACTCTATGCGATTCTCACCTATTCGAGCGCGGTCGCGCAGACGAGTATCGGGCTGCAGTTTCGGGTCGACGGTGTGGCGACCGTTTCGGGTACGGGGCGCGGCGGATATATCAGTGGCGGGGCCAGTCCGCATTTGGCAAGCAGTACAAGCCTTGAAGCGTGGGTCTCGCTGAGTGCGGGGCAATACGTGGAAGTGATCCCCTCCCGCAACGGTGCGGCGGGGACGGTGAATTTGATTGCGGGCGAAAGCCTGTTTGTGATGGAACGACGACCGGAAGACGAACCTGAGGAGATTGTATGAGCTGCGGCTGCGACGCGATAGAGCACATGGGAAGCATCGGACGTGCGATGCGATGGACCGAATGGGTTGAGATCGTGCCCGATCAGGCAACGGCCCATGCGAGCGGCGACGTCATCAGTCAGGAGCTGAGCTTCACATGTGTGGCAAACGCCAAAGGGGGGACGGCCCGAATTGAAGAGGTTGTCGTTGTCGAGACGGGCGATGCGACACACCTCCCGCAAAAACCGGAAATGGATCTGGTGATATACGCAGCCCCCAGCGCACCGGCTGATAAAAACGTGGCATGGGAACCCCCTGTCGACCTGACCACCATCATCGCTGTTATCGAGATCACAGAGTTCGCCTGGCATGACATCGATGCCGAGAATGCGCGGGCATACGTCCCGGCGGCGATTGAGATCAAGGCACCCGACGGATCGACGACGGTGTACGGCGTGCTCGTAGCGCGCGACGTCCCGGCGTGGACCGATAACAGCATACAGAAACTGCACTTGCAATTACGCATCAATCGAGACTGAAAGGAGAGACCAAGATGGCGGCACAAGACATTGTCGATGCAGCGGTGATCCGTGGTGGTGGTGCTGGGTTATGGAGACCGGCAACGCCCGCATCAAGCGGCGAGGTGACCGGCGTGGGGACGGACGTCCCGTTCCTTGCGTTGCAGGATACCGAGATCACTATCGTGATCGACGGCAACGCGGCGGCACAGGAGTTTATCTCGATCCTGTTGGATCACGGCGTCGAGATCGAGTTCATCAAACTGAACAAAAAGGTCAGTGGCGCAACCGGCGCACTGAAGGAAAGCGGCACCGGAAGCGGATCGGGGGACCAAATTAGCGCGACGGTCGTCGAGACCGATCTGACGATGATGCAGAACATCCTCTCGATGCGCGGCACCCGTGGACGGATCACCGTCCCGCTCGGCGAGGCCGCAGGAAGTGTCAACGCAAACACCGGGTGGGCCTCGCTCTTCGGTACGCTCTCGGCGAACGTTACCCGCAAGACGCAGGGTGAAACCGTGGTCACCGTATCGCTGCAGTTTACCGGACAGGAGTTCGCCGCAGACACGGCGGGCGACACGGCAATCGCCGCTGCCGGTGCCGCGATGACGCCGCTCGAAGGGACGGAACTGACGCCGCCGATTATCACCGATCTGGTGACGCTGAAGAAGGGTCAACTGGTTCTGCAGTAGGAGCCGGACAAAACCGACGAACAAACGCGCGGGGCGGGCGGAACAGCCCGCCCCGTTTTTGCTACCACACAATGGCAACGTTTCACACCACAACGACCTACGACGAAGACGGGATCGGCCCGCTCGTGATCCGCTGCGTGGTCAGCGACACGTATGAGGGACTGGCCGAAACCGGCACGGAAGTCGATGTCCTGAACATCCGCCGCACCCGGCGTGATCTGGACATCGCGACCGGCGTGTATGCTGAAGACGAAGCTGAGATGACCCTGTACGAATGGGCGTCATCGTCCGCCGCCGACGTCGCCTGCATGGACTTCGTCAAAGCCGCACACGACCCCGACGTCGACCGCTTCCTTGCTGTCTTCATCAATCCGTCCGACCCGCCGCAGGTGGACGAGATCGACTTTCGCGGGCGCATACGACCGGATATGTCATTTACGGATGTGGAGTGGGACGGCGACGAATACGTGCCCCCTGCATCGATCATTCGCGAATGGGAGATCACCGCAGGAAGTTACGATGTGACGGCGATCCTTGACCAGGAACTGTGGGGCGACCCGGAAAAGGGAACCACGGGTCTGGCCGATGCACTTGATCCGGTTGCGCTCGGCGTCGCAGACACGCTGGGTTGGTTCTTCTCTGACGGCTCCGACGGACATGGGCACCGTGAGGCGCGGTTCTGCGACATCGTCGACGTGCAGCCCATCCTGCAGGCTCTTCTCGACGAAGCGGCACCAGCAGGCGTGACGATGACCTATGAGGCGGCAGAGACCGCCTTTGAGTGCGCGACGACCGACATGATCCCGATAGTGATCGGCGGCACCGTGACGCGCTACTGCTATCGCTTCAGTCCGAATCCCGGATCGGGAGCGCAAGGGATGAAGGCGCCGTTCGAGGTGCCCGGCACGAGTGGCCGGTTCAGCCTCTTCACCGGCAACGCACCGGCCCGCACCCTTGCGATGGATTACAAGCTGCTCTATGGGCACACGAAAGAGGAGCGGGCGCTCAGTTGGCGTAGATACAAGAGCCTCGCCGAACTGATGTACTCCCTTGCGGCGACGTTCGACATGTTTGTCGAGTTCGAGTATGTGACCCCGACCGATATACGTCTGCGCTTCAAACAACGTTCGGACATCATCGGCAACACGGTCAAACTCCGGGATGCAATCGAATCCTCCGGGGACATCAATCCATTCACCGGCACAAGCGGGCGCAAACGGTTTGTCGGGGTCTCCACCCCCCTTGTCCGCGACGGTGCCTATCCCTACTACTACGACCGCCAGTTTCATCAGCCGGTCGAGACCTTCAGGCCGCAGACCGATGGCGACGTCCTGCCGTTGACGATCAGCCCGTCGTGGTGCGACTATGAGGACGCCGCAGCCCCCCGCCCGAAGGATGCCGGAAAGGAGATTCAGGAGCACGTCAACTGGTGCTTCCTTCCGCACAACGCCGTCTTCTACGATGATCCCGACACGATCAAGCCGGAAGCCGATCCCGACGTAACCTTTCCGCCCGAGGCGATCTACACGACGCGCGCGATGCACACCGGGATGTATATCCGCCTTCC
>CAMLOB010000005.1 GCA_946481475.1 uncultured Chlorobiota bacterium
TCACAACATCGGCGCGATTGAAATCGTCATCCGGTGCTGTAAAAGACAGACTATTCGCAATTCACTAACAACCTGAAGAGGTTTACTGGTGCGCATCACAAAACAATATACAAACCGGGAGAGCCAGTCTCTTGATCGCTACCTGCAGGAAATCGGCAAGGTGGAGCTGCTGACGCCCGATATGGAAATCGAGCTGGCGAAGCGGATCAAGCGGGGAGGGGCCGAAGGTGAGCGGGCGCTGGAGGCGCTGGTCAAGGCAAACCTGCGATTTGTCGTCTCGGTCGCCAAGCAGTACCAGAATCAGGGGCTTTCGCTCGGTGATCTGATCAATGAGGGGAACCTGGGTCTGATCAAGGCTGCGAAGCGTTTCGACGAGACCCGGGGGTTCAAGTTCATCTCCTATGCAGTCTGGTGGATTCGCCAGTCGATTCTTCAGGCCCTGGCCGAGCAGTCCCGCATCGTCCGCCTGCCGCTGAACCGTGTCGGCGCTCTGAACAAGATCGGCAAGAAGTTCAGCGAACTCGAGCAGAAGTACGAGCGGGAACCGACCGCATCGGAGATTGCCGAGGAGCTGGAGATGTCGATGAACGAGGTGACCGAGACGATCAAGATCTCCGGTCGCCATCTCTCGTTGGACTCTACTTTTGAGCATGGTGAGGACATCCGTATGATGGACGTTCTGACGAACGATGCCCAGCCGTCCCCGGACCACGGGCTGATGAGCGAATCGCTGAAGATCGAAGTCCGCCGCGCCCTCTCCACGCTCTCCGAACGTGAGGCGGAGGTGATCCGGCTCTACTTCGGACTGGATCGCGAGCATTCGCTGACGCTGGAGGAGATCGGCGAGCGGTTCAACCTGACGCGCGAACGTGTCCGCCAGATCAAGGAGAAGGCCATCCGGCGTCTTCGCCACACCTCACGGTCGAAGGCTCTGCGAGCCTATCTCGGGTAAATTGTGAAGTGAAGAATTTCGGCAGGAAAGCCTCGGTGTTTGACCGGGGCTTTCTTCTTGCCGGTAGTTACCACGGTCAACAGGATCAATTGCAGGAATATGCAGACTTTTCTGACGGAGTCGGGAATCGAACGGTTGCTTGAGCGGGCCGATCAGGCACACATCGCGGTGGTCGGGGATGTGATGCTCGACCGTTACTATCGCGGCGGAGCTTCCCGGCTTTCTCCGGAGGCTCCGGTCCCGGTTGTGGAGATTGAAGAGGAATCGGAACATCCGGGGGGAGCGGCCAACGTCGCCTACAACCTTTCATCTCTTGGCGTCCGGACGTCGGTCTTCGGTGTTGTCGGAGAGGATCGTTCCGGAGAGCAGCTCTGCCGGTTGCTTGAGGGGCTGGGGGTAGAATGCGGCGGGCTGGTAATCGATAATGATCGGTCGACAACGGTGAAGACCCGCGTGATCGCCGACGGCCAGCACATCGTCCGTGCCGACAGGGAGAGTCGCGGAGCGATCGGCGAGAATGTCCGTCGTCGCCTGCTTCAACGGATTGAAGAGGAGATCGACCATCTGGACGGCATTATCCTTCAGGACTACAACAAAGGAGTGTTCTCCCCTGAACTTATTGATCCCCTGATTCGGATTGCCGCCCGGCACGAGGTTCCCACCTACGTCGATCCGAAGTTTGAAAACTTCTTTGCCTTTCGCGGCGCCACTCTCTTCAAACCGAACAGGAAGGAGACCGAGGATGCACTGCAGCGTCGCCTGGGGACACCCGGGGAGAAGCTGGCGGCGGCCGGTGAGCTGCGCGAGCGTCTCGAAAGCCGTTATGTGGTTCTGACGCTCGGCAGCGAGGGGATGATTCTTGTCGGCGACGGGGAGGAGCCCGAGCGGATTCCGACGCGGACGATGCAGGTGGCCGACGTCTCCGGTGCCGGAGATACGGTGATCGCAACCCTTGCGGCCGCCTCGGCTCTGGGGGCCGGGATACGTGAGGCGGTGGAGCTGGCGAACATCGCTGCCGGCATCGTCTGCGAACAGGTCGGCACTGTACCGATCACCCGTACCGATCTTCGCCGTTCCATCCAGAATATCTATGCCTGATGCGGAACGATTCCTTCTTCAGACGGATCCTCGAACGTGACGCAATTCGTAAGGAATGCCGCCTCCTGCGCGAACAGGGGAACCGAATTGTCTTCACAAACGGTTGTTTTGATATCCTTCACCTCGGCCATGTCGATTATCTTCGGCGGAGTGCGGAACTTGGAGATATTCTGGTTGTCGGTCTGAATTCCGATGAATCGGTCCGCAGATTGAAGGGGAAAGGACGTCCCATTGTTCCCGAGGAGGAGCGGGCAACTCTCCTGGCGGCGTTACGTCCGGTCGATTACGTGTCAATCTTCAGCGAGGATACTCCCCTTTCCCTGATCGAAGCGGTTCGGCCGGATGTCCTGGTCAAGGGGGGAGACTACGATCCCGGGGCGACCGGTGGGAGCCGGTATATCGTCGGAGAAGATGCGGTTCGCTCTCACGGCGGTGAGGTCCGCGTCATCGATCTGGTGGAAGGACGCTCCACCACCAACATCATCCGGGGGGTGCTCGACGCCTACGGGGGTGGAGACGGGAATCGAATGAGAGAATGAGTTGACCGGAATGAAACCGTGGCCGGGGTTGTGCGCCTCAGCCGGACCTCCACGGTTACCGGAAGATCCCGAAGTGAGTTGAAGAAGCAGAGCAAGATGCAGCAGAAGATCTATACCATTGCAAAAGTGCTTGCCAGAATGGGCGTCCTGATGATCGCTCTGCTCTCCTTTATCGGTATCCTGATCGTTGCCATGACCCAATATCCCCCTTTCAGAAAGTGGGCGATCGAGGAAGGATTGAAGGTGGCGAACAATGCCATCGCCGGAGAAATCTCCGTGGAGGATGTTCGCGGAAATCTGATTACCGGCCTGACCGTCATCAATGCCCGCCTCGAAGTCGAGGATACCACATTCGCTTTCGTTCCCCGTATCTCGCTGCAATACCATCTGAGTCCCATCCTTGAGACCCGAACCGTGCAGGTTTCGGTGGTCCTCCACAATCCGGAAGTCTATCTCCACCGCAACGCGGCCGGTGTGTGGAACTTCTCGCGCATTGCTCTCCCTTCGGACACCACTCCCTCGGGACCGAGACAGCCTCTTGAGTGGACGTTCGACATCGAGAACCTTGAGATGCGTGACGGCCGGATCCGGATCGAGGATGAGGCGGCATCCCGGCTTCCGGAGGAAAACCCGAAACTCGACTTTCTCCACTCCCGGCTCCGTCAGGTCAACCTTGCGATGAGCGGGCTGATTTCCGAGGAGGAACAGCGGGTGGATATAGACCATCTCTCCTTTCTTGTTGAGGGATCGGATGTGAAGCTGGTCGACCTTGCCGGGAACATCACTGTGGATGACGAAGGACTGGCGGTCGACGATCTGCAGATCGAGACCGGGCGGAGTCTGCTGGCGCTCAACGTGTCGATGGATTCGGTCAACCTGTTCGATTCGGCACTCGGTGCGCGCTGGATGCATTATCCGTTTGTTCTGTCGCTGGATGCCGAACGTGTTGATATCGATGAGCTTCGCAGAGTAATCCCCGGACTGGATGTGCTGGGCGGCATAGCGGGGCTGGAACTGGAGGCGGCCGGGACGTTCGGCGATATAGGGGTTGAGCGGCTGGACCTGGTGTTGCGACGCTCGGAGATTCATGCACAGGGACAACTTGTCGGACTGGATGATCCGGAGCATCTGCGGATCGAAGCCGAGTTGACCGATTCCAGACTCTATAACAGCGATATCCCGATCTATCTGGTCGGTATCCCGATGCCGGACATCGATTATCTCGAAGAGGTGAACATCACCCGCCTGAGCTACTCCGGTACGAACCGGGATGCCGTCTCCGTGTTCGATCTCTCCACAACCGTCGGTTCGGTCTACGGCGGCGGATGGTTGACGTATGGGGACGTTCCGCGGTGGAAGGTGGATGCGTTGATTGAAGAGGCAAACCCGGGACCGATTCTCAACGATGATTTCTACAACGGAGCGATAACCGCAAGACTTGTCGCCGAGGGGAGAGGGTTCGATCCGCAGACGATGGATGCCCGTTTTCGGCTGAGGGCCGGTCCGGTCAGTCTGGCCGAACGGAGTCTGGCCCGTCTGTGGGTGGACGGAACGTACGTCGACGGGGGAATGCTGACGATGGATACGGTGATGGCTGCCTGGGGAGATGCCTCGCCGTTCGATCCGAACTTCGGCAGGCTGGAGTCGCTGGAAGAGATGTTGCAGAACGTCCGCAGGACCGGGGGGACCCGGAGTATCATCGACCGGATGACCCTCTCGGCTCAGGATGTCGACATCATCGACGGACTCCCTTCGCTGCGGGCGGGCGGCTGGTACGACATGCGCGATCCGTCGCTGCCGAAGTATCAGGGGCATATCGAAACGGACCGGTTGAATCTGGCCGATATCACGCTCGATCCGGAACAGACAACCCGTCTCGGGCTGACTCTTTCGGTGGAGGGATCGGGGATAGAGCCGGACGATATGGAGGGGACGGCAGAACTTCTTGTCACCGATGCCTCGCTCCCCGAGGGAGAAGAACTGGGACCGTTCAGCGCGGAGGTCCTGCTTGAGCGTGAGGGAGAGAACCGGACGCTTCGTCTGAACTCCGACATCCTCGATGCCTATCTCGACGGGAAGTGGCGTTTCAGTACGCTCTTCCCGACGCTTGCAGCCGGCATTGAAAAACTTGTGAACTATGTCTCCCGCAAGGGATCCTATCGGGATGATCTCGATCTGATGTTGCTGAGCAGCGATGAGAACGGGATCGAGTCGATCGTTGCCTCCTACGAGTTCGTGCCGAAAGATCTTTCCCTTCTCCAGGCCTTCATGCCGGGGATTACCCTGCAGATGGATGCGACGCTGAAGGGGTCGATCACCGGCACAACCCAGCTTCTCGGCATCACCGCTCGTGGAGAGATTCGTCGGTTCCTCTACAGACAGGGAGAGCAGAGCGTCCGTTTCGGCGGAACAATGATCGATGCGGAGATCCGGAACATCACCTCCGGATCGATGGACGATCTGCTGGATGCCGAGATCAGCATGACCAACGACTCGCTGATTCACCTCAACGATATGGAGATCGCTCTTCCCCGGGTGGATCTGACCTTCCGCGACGGGACGTTGCATGTGAACGGGGCGACGATGATCGACAACACCTACTCGATTGCGCTGGACGGCAGGCTGAACGTGATGGGGGCCGACGGCTATGCCGTCGAGATGGACACGCTGATCGTGGGATGGACGCGGGGATTGCAGTGGCGGAATGCCGATCCCGTCCGGTTCACGCTGAACGATAACGGTATCGATATCGAGTCGTTCCGGCTGTATCGCCAGGGGGCTGAACTCTTCTCGGTGACCGGACGGTTTGAGGATTACAGGATTTTCCGTGATGTCCGGTTGTCGGTTGCCGGCACGTCGTTGCAGTCGTTGCAGCCGCTGATCGTCGATCCCTCAACGCTTGAAATGATTGAGACGCTCTCGGGGAATCTGGAGGAGGCGGAGATCATCCTGAACGGATCGCTTGAAGATCCGGTGATCAACGCCTTCCTCAACGTCGACGATATGAGGTATACCGATATCCAGATCGGCGACCTCGAACTTGACCTCGATTATCGCACACAGAATCTTGAAGGAATTATCCGGATCCTCCGGCCTCTCTCCTCGGATACCACTGCCGATGTTGCACTGGCCAGAGTCAACATCGAGGCTCTTCCGATCGATCTTGCCTTTGCCGCACGCGAGGAACGGTTTATCTCCGGCAGACCCGTGCAGATCACCGCCACGACCGACGATCTGCCTCTGGCCATTTTCGGCCCGTTCACTCCCGGACTGTTGATTCAGGGGGGGAGAGCCGATCTGGATTTTACGCTTGAGGGGACCTATCCGAACGTCAAGTATGTCGGCGGCGGACGTATCCGCTCGGGCGTGCTGACCGTTGAGAGCACAAACGTTCCCTACACTGTCGACGGGCGGTTCGATTTCCGGGACAACCGCCTCGATATCCCGGGCATCGTGCTGCGGAACCTCCCCACGGACTATTCCCGCGGCGTCGCCCGGATCAACGGCAATATCCTGTTCGATGGATTCGTTCCGGAGCGCTTCGATCTGAACATCCGGACCGAGTCGACAGGACTTCTGGTGCTGAGCGACGCCACGCAAGCGGTGAACGATACCTACTACGGCGACCTGGTTATCGCCACGCGGAATCAGGAACCGATTCATTTCGGCGGATCCTACGAGGCCCCGAGGCTGACCGGAGACATCGTTGTTCTGGCAAGCGATCTGAAATATCCCTACCGGGCGACGACTGCAAATCTCGGTGAGCGCGTGCAGTACATCGACTACGCCGAGTGGGTGACGCGGCAGGAAGAGGAGTACGGTCCGATTCTGAGTGATGAGGAACTGCGGGCAAACGATATCAAAACACCGGATGAACTGCGAGGAGTCGACACGACCGACCGTAGCGGACTCGATGCCGAACATGATGTGATGCGTCATCAGTTCGACAGCACACGTGAACGGGCGGAACCCCGGGGAACGTTTATGGACCGGCTGACCACCGAGCTTCTGATCTCCCTTGAGGAGGGAGTGAACGTTACTGTGGAGATCGGCCCGCTGCAGGAACTGACCCTGAGACTGGTCAACGACGAGAATCCGCTCCGCTTCTGGATGCGGGGGAACGATATGGCGTTGCGGGGGACCGTTCTTCTGCAGGAAGGTTCCCAGCTTCTCTACTTCAAGGTTTTTGATGCCGGAGGATCGGTCACCTTCGAAGACGATATTGCCAACCCTTCTCTTGACATCAGCGGTACGTATGAGGGGACCCGGCGCATCAACAACAGGAACGAACCCTTTACGGTCACGATCAGGGTGAGCGGTACGCTGGAACAGTTGAGCCTCAACTTCTCCTACACCATTGCCGGAGAACCGCCGGCCGACCTCTCGCAGGTCGAGGCCAACGCCGTTGCTCTTCTGCTGACCGGGCGAACGGTATCGGAAGTGGGGAACACACAGCTTGGCGAACTTCTCGCTTCAAACGCTCAGGAGTTGGGAGGAGTTGTCCTGACGCCCTATCTCAACGACATCTTCCGCGATATCAACGTCAACATCGACCTCGGCAGTTCGGCCGATCCAAGTCAGGCAAAGGTGGAGTTTGTCCGCCAGCTCGGCAAGGTCCTCTTCCGTTATAACGGCCGGGTCAACTCGCCGGAGGACGGCACAATCTCCGTTGAAGTTCCCCTCTCGGTGATCCTGGACACCGAGAAGTTCAACAATCTGGTGATCGAACTGCAACGGGCGGTCGTCGATCAGTACAACAACACGATCAACGATGAGTTCTCCTCAACCGAAGGGGACAACATCTTCCGTCTCCGCCTCCGTCTGAAGCAGACCTGGTAGGGAATTCCGGTCCGGAACGGGGCCGGAATTCCGTCACATCTCTTCCCCGAATCTTCACGAATCGCACTTCGGCCTCCTCTCCGTATCTTTGCCGTGACCGCAATCGTGACGAACGGGCACGCACGCTTCACGAAACTGATTTGACGCCATGAGCCTTTCGGTATTCCCTGTCACTACCCCTTCAGAGCAAAAACAATTCATTACGATGGTCTGGGATCTCTACAAGGATGATCCCAACTGGGTTCCCCCCTTGATTGCCGACCGGAAAAAACTTCTCGATCCGGAGAAAAATCCCTTCTGGCAACATGCGGAGATCGGGATGTTTCTGGCGAAGCGGGACGGAAAAATTGTCGGTCGGATTGCCGCCATCACCAACGAGACCCATAACCGGATCCACGAGGACAGGGTCGGGTTCTTCGGTTTTTTTGAATCGGAAGACAGGATTTCGACTGCTCACGCTCTTTTTGCGGCGGCGGCCGAGTGGCTGGCCGAGCGTGGAATGGAAGTGATGCGGGGGCCTGTCAATCCGTCAATCAACGACGAGGCCGGTCTGTTGGTTGACGGGTTCAACGATCCTCCGCAAATCCTGATGACCTACAACCCCGAATATTACGTCCCGTTAATCGAATCATACGGCTTTACAAAAGTAAAGGACCTCTATGCCTGGAAACTGACGCCGGAGTTCCTCTCCCCGAAGCTGGAACGGGTGCAGGCGGCTGTCCGTGAACGGGAAAACCTGAAGATCAGAACCTTCAGATTCAGTCCGAAATCGGACTTTCAGCAGGATGTGGAAATCCTTCGCGAGATCTATAACACGGCGTGGGAGCCGAACTGGGGGGCCGTCAGGATGAATCGCGACGAGTTCAACGCGCTGGCTGCAGATCTGAAACAGGTTGCCGCAAAGGATCTTGTGTTAATCGTCGAGGCCGCCCGCCGCCCGGTCGGCTTTGCCCTGGCCTTGCCCGATATTAACCAAGCACTGATCCGCAACCGCAAAGGAGGACTCCTCGGCGCGCTCTGGCATCTGGTGACCGGCAGGAAGAGGATCAAGCGGGGGAGAATCGTGGTTTTGGGGGTAGTTCCGGCGTTTCAGCGGCGCGGAATCGATGCCGTCCTCTATCACGAAATAGGAACCCGGATGGTGCGTGACCACGGTTATGGGGAGGCGGAGGCCTCCTGGGTGCTGGAGGACAATGAAATGATGAACCGCGCGGCCCGGATGATGAAGGGGACCGTCTACAAAACCTACCGACTCTTCGACAAAACGATTAAAGAGAATTAAGCTTCCGCAAGGCACGTTCGGCATACATTTGGCCGTTATCGAGGCCGTGGTTGCGCCCCGCGCGGAATCATGACCGATCCGGGCAGCAGGTCCGGACAGTATGTTGAACAACTCAGAGAGGTAATCTTGAGTACGTTGTTGAAGAATGCTTCGGCCCGCAGGACGATTCGTATCTGGGGGATGATCATTGCCGGAGTTATTGGAATCATTGCTCTCTCTGCGGATATGCTCCAGACCGCAGAGGCTACATCGGAGACCGACGAGGAGGGGCGGCGACCCGCTCCGGAAGTGGAAGTCTCCGTCAACCTCGATTCGCTCTATACCGCCAAGGCGGCGGACAGCCCGATCGAAGACAGCAGCTTTGTCGAGGCGATCGATCCTGAGCAGACGATCGAGGGACACGTCAGCTGGTACGGCTCCCGGTTCCACGGTCGCAAAACGGCCAACGGCGAGCGGTTCGATATGAACGGCATGACGGCCGCCCACAAACGCCTTCCTTTCAATTCCATCATTCGTGTTGTCGATACAAGAACAGGCAAGGCCGTTCTTGTCCGGGTCAATGATCGCGGTCCATACGTCGGCGGACGTGTTCTGGATCTCTCACGCGAGGCCGCCACACGGCTCGGCATGAGAGGGCGGGGAACGACCAGCGGACGGATCGAAATCTTTTCGGATGAGGAGCGAACCGTCAGAAACGGCAACGTTTCGGCCACGCTCCGCTACGTTACGTTCGATGCGGAAGTGAAGGGGACGAAACCGAACGGATGGTCGGTGCTGGTGATGACCACCGACAGCTTCGACGAAGCGGTGGACATGCACAGCCGATTGCTTGAAAAGTACGACGACGTCTTTCTGACGCGGGTCGTCAAGGGGGAAACCACCACCTGGCATGTGTCGGCAGGACTCTATCACAACGACCATCTGTCGCGCGATCTTCAGTTGGAACTTGTCGAGGAGTATCCCGGAGCCGGTGTCGTACGCTTCGCCGATGGGTTGCCCGAACAGGAGAACACCGTTGCCGGCGTCGCAGCAGACTCGGCTCAGTCGTAAGATGTGAGGCGGAATCGGAGCACGTACAAGACCGATTCAAACAACTGAACAGATAAAGCACAGCCCTTCCGGTCCGACCGGGAGGGCTGTTTTGTACCTAATAGAACTCACAAGAATATGACATCTGCTATTACCATAATAGCCCTTCAGGTTTTCCTATGAGCTGCCACCGTATTGGTCAACTAGCTTGACTATTCTTCTGTAGTAGATTTGTAGTGCTATCCGCAAAAAGCCTCTTCCTACTTTTCGAAAGTAATCAGGAATATTATCAATTACATGGAGGTGGGATATGAATGAGCCATTGAAAATGACAATGAATGTCGGTGACGGCATTGTCCTTGAAGTAAGAGGTAGTTACGGTGATCTTATATGGTTTTATCGTTACGGTCAAAAAGTAGCTGAGGACAATATCCGTGACGGCGACAATCTGCACTACGATAATAATATATCGTGGCGTTTAGTGGATAACACCAAGGATGACTATGTCATAGCCATTCGCCATGGCAGAGAACGTGATTTGGTCTATGGATATGTAATGAGTGGAACAACCATTATTCGCTCACCAAGATGGCGTGATCTTACTCCAGGACCTACGAGAGTCAGTATCGAATGGCCAAGTAGTAGTTCGATCAGTATCGATAAGCGAGGTATCTTAAGACTTAATCGGCAAACAAATCAATGGCACTGTGAACCTGGTCCTAATGCCAGTTGTGAAGGAGGCCAGCTACAGTTATAGCATGTTGTTGGCTAATGCGGCTGGACTACTATCCTTATAATACTGGATAGTAGTCCAGTCCGTTTGCAAATCCCTATGCTGAAATGTGAATACTTCAGACGCTTTTCTACCGGATTCATGTGTTCAGTTCTCCCGTCCTTACCAACTCTTCTCCAAGTCGGTGAGCAAGATTCCTGTAGATCATCGCGCCGATATCGGGACGGAGCCGGACGAGGTTGTCGAGGTCCTCACGTCGGAGCGTCGCCACACTCAGATCGCTTGTCGCAACGGCGGTTGCCGAGTGACGGATGCCGGTAAGCGTCGAGACGTCGGCCAGCGTCCCCCCTTCGGCCTCGTGCGTTCGGGCCGAACCGTTCCGCATCTCCTCGACGATTCCGTCCAGCACAAGAAAGATGCGATCGCTCTCCTCTCCTTCACTGAAGAGAACATCCCCCTGCCGGTAATGGTGCATTGTGCAGTAGGATGCCAGACGACGTTGCTGCTCCAGATTCATTCCGTCGAAGAGATCGCGTCGGTCCACAGCTTCCAGAATCTGCGGCGGGATGTTCTCGGAGGCGAAACTCCGGACGACGATATCGGCGATCTTCTGCGATTCCGGTATCAGCACATCCTGCTCGGTGTTGAGCGGAACGAAGATTCGGACCATCTTCACGATGTCCAGTCGCTCGACATCCTGGAAGACCATGGCCGGTATATAGGCTGCCGGGTGGAACCCGAGTTCAAGAAGCGTCCGCTGCATTCTGGGGGCGTATGCGCTGACGTTGATGTCGATGAAGCACATCCCGAGTTCGTGTTCGGCCATGTGGAGGAAGTGAGAGAGGAGGGGATGGATTACCTCGTCATCCAATGCGATCAGCTCGAAGATGTGAATGTCCTTATCGATCTCATCGACCGTGTAGCCGATCGCCCCCATGATGACGTCTCCACGTTTTGCCAGCAGATAACGGGAGTTTGTCGACTGAAGTTTGAAGAAGCCGTAGTGAAGCCGCAGTGCGCCGAAGACCTGACGGTGTCGTGTGCGGCCCCGGGCGATCCGCAGAAGATCGGCGTACCCTGCGGTCGTCATCGTCGACATCTCGTACTCCTCTCCGGCCGGGTAGGGGGGAGCGCTGTCGTCGACGATGGCGAAGGGGTGGATGCCGCAGTTCTTCATCACCTGGTTGGCCAGTTGCCACGCCTCGGGAATGATGCGCGGATGGTTCCGCCGCAACTCCAGAGCCGGACCGAAGTGCCGCGCCAGGAATATGATGTTCTCCCGCTCGCCGTTGAGTACTTTCGAGGGGAGATACCCGACGACCGAGAAGTCGTGGGAGACGGCGATCTTCGTCGAGCGGGGATGAACGATCCGGGCATCGACCACGCCGACGTGAATCCGGTCCCTGACCTGCTCGATTCTCCCCTCCATCAACTTGTTCCCCAGACCCAGTCCCTGCGCATCGGGGTGGACCACAAGCCGACCGAACTCGGCGGTCAGATCGCTGTAGGCTCCGCGCTCGGCCAGAACCGAAGCCGAGCCGTAGATCCGTCCGGTCTCCCGGTCCTCGGCGACAACGATGACCGTATCGTCGGCGAAGATCAGTTTCTTCACCTGGGTCGGGTCGTAGAATTTCTTGTAGGGATAGTCCTCGCCGTAGACCGAGTGAAAGAGTTCGCTGACTGCTTCGGCATCTTTCTCGATCGCTTCTCGAACGACAATGTCGGCCATGAATATTCCGGTTTTCAGTGGAAATTTCGGGATCGATTCGTTGTATCGGCGGAATGTACGATTGCCGGTTGCAAAATCCGAATGGGTGAGCGCCGCAGAGGTGACGAAAAGAATCGGAACGGTTGCGCAGCGGGAAAACCTTCGTAATTTACCGGTCGCTGTATGTACAACAATCTGGTATCAATAACATGGCACGTCGGTTTGTTTCAAACAGGGATGAAACGGTCAGGATGTTCGAGAACAATTTCATGGAGTTCTTCTCGCACATCCATCCCTCAACTCCGGTCATTGTCTTTCTGCCGATCACCATCTGGATGATCTGGCTGGCTGCCGCGGTCAACGAATTGTCGGCTCTGACGATTACCGGACTCTTCTTTCTCGGTCTCTTTTTCTGGACCTTTATCGAGTATGTCCTTCATCGTTTTGTCTTCCACTATCAGCCGAAGACCGGATGGGGAAAACGTCTGCACTTTATTCTGCACGGCGTTCATCACGACTACCCGCAGGACTCCACACGGCTGGTGATGACGCCGACGGTCAGTCTGCCGCTGGCCGCCTTCTTCTACGGCGTCTTCTGGCTGGCATTCGGTTTCGAGCACGTCAACGGCATCTTTGCCGGCATGGCGTTCGGGTATATGTGCTATGATCTTGTCCACTATGCCACGCATCACTTCAAGCTGAACAAGGGAGTCGGCAAGTGGCTGCGGCAGTATCATATGCGCCATCACTATCAGGACGAGGCGACGAAATACGGAGTCAGCGTTCCGCTGTGGGATTACGTTTTCGGTACCGTGGAGCGGGGAAGAAAGGAAGAGGAGTAGGGGGGGGCATATCGGGTACATAAAGAAGGGCGTAGCCGGGATCGGCGACGCCCTTTCGGTAACGACATCACGATCTTGCACTCAAAGCATCACGCAAAGGGCGCAAAGAGCGGAGGCGCAAAGCCGGGCCTCTCAACTATTGAACCGCCAACCATTCAACTACCTAACGCTTTTTCCGCAACGCCATCACGATCTTCCACTCCTCCGGCCGTACCGGTTGCACCGAGAGACGGGAACCCCGCTGCGTTACCATCATCTCTTCCAGTCCCGGCGTCCGTTTCAGTTGGGCAAGAGGAATCGGCTCGTCGAATTTGCCGACGAACTTCACATCGACCATCATCCAGCGCGGGTTGTCGGTTGAGGATTTCGGATCGAAGTGATCCTCCTCCGGATCGAACTGCGTGTGGTCCGGGTAGCCCGATTTGACGATCTCCATCACTCCCGCAATACCGGGAGGTTCGGCGTTCGAGTTGTAGAAGAAGGCCAGGTCGCCCGGCTTCATATCGTCCCGCATGAAGTTGCGGGCCTGATAGTTCCGGACACCGTCCCAGAATGTCGTCACGTCACGTTCAAGATCATCGATCGAATAGCAGTCGGGCTCCGACTTCAGGAGCCAGTAGCGTTTTGCAGGCATGGTTGTCGGTTTGTTGGTCTTCCTTCGTTTGTTGCAAATGGGTGGAGGCAAAGATGGAAAATGCGGGTGAGCGTCGGATGTTATGAATCGGCAACTCCGGAGCCGTTTCACCTCATCCCGTCGGCAGCCGCCGACACTACATGTTCTTGCGCATCTTCCAGTGCGGGATCGTGACTTCCTCGAAACGCTCGTCGTAACGTTCATAGCCGAGCCGCTCATAAAACGGAACGGCCGTCTCACGGGCGTGCATCGTCATCATCGTGAAGCCGAGGGAACGGGCGAACTCTTCGGAGAAGTTGACCAGAGCAGTGCCGACTCCTCCACGCTGCAGGTCGGGACGGACCGCAACCTGTCTCATTCGGACGATCTGTTCCCCTTCGGGGGTCAGGATCAGACAGCCGAGCAGATTCCCTTCCTCGTCGTAGCAGGCAAGATGGAAATCGTGCGCTTCGGCTCCGAGACCTTCGGGTGAGAAGGTCAGTCCCAACGGCCTGCGCAACACTTCGTCCCGCAGCGCAACGGTCTCTTCGTACTCGGGTCCGCCGTGCAGGACCTCACGGCAAATCGTATGTCGAACTGTACTTTCCACGCCTGATTGCAGATGTCGGAGTTCAGACTTCGGTCTTCTTCTTATTTTCTCCGATAATACCGAACACAAGGAAGATGAACAATGGCAGATACACTTACTGAGAACTCAACGCCCCTTTCTCTCTCTCCGGAGATTATCGATTCCTACGAGTCGGTGATCGGTCTGGAGGTCCACGCCCAGCTCCTGACCAGGTCCAAGGCGTTTTCCGGAGCGGCCGTCGAATTCGGTCCGTCGCCGAACACGAACACCGATCCGATCATTCTCGGTCACCCGGGGACGCTCCCGACGGTCAACCGGGAACTGATCGACATGACCGTCCGGATGGGGCTTGCGACCAACTGTGAGATTCGCCGGTTCAGCACATTCGCCCGGAAGAACTACTTCTATCCCGATCTCCCGAAGGGATACCAGATCTCCCAGTACGAGGATCCGATCTGTCACGACGGATGGGTGGAGATCGAACTTCCCGACGGTTCGATAAAGCGAATCGGCGTCACCAGAATCCACATGGAGGAAGACTCCGGCAAATCGATCCACGATCTTCTGCCGAGCGAGTCGCTGGTCGATCTGAACCGGGCCGGGACGCCGTTGATCGAGATCGTTTCGGAACCGGACATCAGATCATCCGAGGAGGCCTATCTCTACCTGACACAGATCAAAAGTATCGTCACCTGGCTCGGCATCTGTTCCGGCAATATGGAGGAGGGGGCGCTCCGCTGCGACGCGAACGTCTCGGTCAGGAAGAAGGGGGCCGAAGCGTTCGGGACGAAGACGGAGGTGAAGAACATGAACTCGTTCCGGGGTGTGGAGAAGGCGATCGAGTACGAAATCCTCCGGCAGATCGAATTGATCGAGTCGGGAGGTCGGGTGGTGCAGGAGACGATGCTCTGGGATGCGAATCTTCGCCGGACCAGAGCGATGCGCTCGAAGGAGATGGCCCACGACTATCGCTACTTCCCGGAACCGGACCTGCCGCCGGTGATCGTGACCGACGAGCGGATCGAGGAGATCAGAAGCACATTGCCGGAGCTTGCGGTCGGACGGAAGAAGAGGTTTGTGGAGGAGTACGGCATTCCGGCGTACGATGCGGGAGTGCTGACCGACTCGCGGGAGATTGCAGACTACTTTGAGGAGGCGATTGCCCATCTGCCGACCAAAGGGGAAGATCGGTTCAAGGGGATCAGCAACCTGATGATGTCCGAAGTCCTGCGGGAGCTTTCCGAGCGGAAGATCGGCATCGACAAGTTTTCAATCGATCCGAAGCGAATTGCCGAGCTTGTGGAGATGTTCGCAAGCGACGCCATCTCCTCAAGAAACATGAAGGATATCTTTGCCGAGATGCTCCTCTCGGAGAAATCGCCGAAACGGATCAGCGAGGAGAAGGGCTTTGTGCAGGTGAGTGATGAAGGATTTATCGAGGAGACGATCGACGCGATCCTTGCGGAGAATGCCGATGCGGTGGAGCGGTATCGCGACGGAAAGACGAACCTGATCGGCTTCTTCGTCGGCGAAGCGATGAAGCGGACGAAGGGGAAGGCGAATCCGAAAATTGTGAATGAACTTCTGCGAAAGAAACTGGACGGAGGGGCGTAGTGAGCGTATGGAGGATCAAACATACCGTTGGTAGAACAGAGGGAGTTCTCGGTGTAGCAATCGTTTCGCTCCTTCTACTTGCCGGACTCCCCTCCATTGCCGTCGCGCAGGAGGATACGACGCGGGTTGAAACTCCTCCGCTTCCGAGAATAGAAGGGGGGACCGGTCAAATCTCCGGCTCGAACGATTTCGTGATGACCAAAAGTCCGACGAAGGCTCTTCTCTGGGCAATCATTCCCACCGGCGGACAGGTCTACACCGAGCAGTACTGGAAAGTCCCCGTCTTCCTGGTCCCGATCGGCGCTCTGGTCGGTCTCGGGGTCTACAATCACAACCGCTCGGTCGAGTACGACGACCAGTTGGCGACGCTGACGCGGGGGACGAGGGAATACGATCTGGCTCTGGCCAACCGTGAGCTGTTCCGGGACAACCGCGACCTGAGTCTGGTGATTGCCGGTGGAGTCTATCTCCTCTCCTTCATCGACGCCTACGTCGGCGCCCATCTGTACGATTTCGACGTGGACGACACGCTCAGCTCCATCGAGATCTATCCCGACTTCAGCCGGAACGGAGTAGGCATAGGATTGTGCGCCCGGTGGTAGGGGGGAAAACGACCGACGGTTTGCATCTCCTTTCTCCCCGCTACAGGATCATAGCGATGGAATCGTCACAGTTTCGTAAATTCGTCGCCGAACAGTACGGACGGGTGGAAGACGATTCCCCCCTTCTTCACACAGCACACGTTGACCCGACAGCATGAATCCAGAAGATTATCTGCCGCTTATCGTAATGATCCTGACCGGTCTCGGTTTCGGAGTGGTCTCGATCAAGGCCCACGAAATCCTCGGACCCCGCAGACCGAGCCGCGAGAAGGAAAGTACCTACGAATCGGGAATGGAGCCGGTCAAATCGGCACACGAGCGTTTTTCGGTCAAGTATTACCTGGTGGCCATGCTCTTTATCCTGTTCGATATCGAGGTGGTCTTCATGTTTCCCTGGGCAACGACGTTCCAGGAGTTCTTCAGCGAAGGGTTCGGAACCCTGGCGCTGCTGGCAATGTTGCTCTTTATCGTCACCCTTCTGTTCGGCTACATATATATTCTGAAGAAAGGAGCATTGAAATGGGACTGAATGAACAGTTGGAAAGGGACGGCTTCCTGACGACGACGGTGGAGGCCGCGATAAACTGGGCAAGAAAGAATTCCGTATGGCCGATGCCTCTCGGCATCAGTTGCTGCGCTATCGAGATGATGGCCTTTGCCGGTCCGAAGACCGACGTGGCCCGTTTCGGATCGGAGCGCTTCAGCTTCTCGCCGAGACAGTCGGACCTGTTGATCGTCGCCGGCACGGTGACATATAAAATGTCGTGGGTGGTCCGCAAGATCTACGACCAGATGCCCGATCCGAAGTGGGTCCTCTCGATGGGGGCCTGTGCAAGCTCCGGCGGGATGTTCCGGTCGTACTCGGTGGTTCAGGGGATCGACAGATTTGTTCCGGTCGACGTCTTCGTCGCCGGTTGTCCCCCGCATCCCGAGAATCTCGTCAAGGGACTGATGGCGATTCAGGAGAAGATCGGCAACTCGAAGGGACGGCTGATCGAGCGGGAGCGGGAGCCGATTGTGATCGGGGCGTAGAGCAGAAACGTAGTTCCGTCACGATATCAACAACATTCCGGAAACGCCGACGCACGGCAGCAAACGTGCGTCGGCGTTCGTTTATCCGTTCACACCTTTGCCGCACAAAGCACATGAGTATCTTTACATCACGCAGAAATGACGGTCCCTTTGATCGCCGATGCCGGGCAAAAACTCCCTGGAAAGCCGGTCATCGGTTTTTCATCAGAGGAGAGAAGGAGGGGGATCAGGAGGTGATCGAGGAGGTCTTCATCCACGATACGTACAAGATCCGGGAGATAAAAGAAGCGCCCGAGATTGTCTTCGATATCGGCGGGCATATCGGTTCGTTTACTATTGCCCTGAAATCCCGTTTCCCGAAGGCAAAAGTCTGGATTGTAGAGCCCCATCCGCGGAGCATCGACCTGATTCGCAAGAACACGGCGGCTCTGAGCGACGTCACCTTGATCGAGGGGGCGATCAGCTATTCCGGCGGGGGACGGCTGGCCGATGGGAAGGGGACGACAGGGGGCGGGTACATCACAAGTGCCGAGGAGTTCGAGGCGCGGGACGACAGTCGATACGAACTTCTGGATACGGTCATTCCATCCTTTACGGTCGAGGACGTGCTGGAACGTGCCGGGGTCGACCGGGTCGATCTGGTCAAATGGGATTGCGAGGGGGGAGAGATCGACGCCTTTGCAAACATGAGTGATGAAGCTGCCGGAGCATTCGGCAACATGGTTGGAGAATTCCACCATCAGGAAGGGTATGAAGGGTTTGCAGAACTTGCCCGGAAACGATTTCCCCGCCATCGTTTTGAAGGACGACCTCACGAGATCGAAGACCGGCGGAAGGTCGGCTGGTTCAGAGCGTTCCCGGAGTGAACCGGGTCCTTCCGGAAGGTCGGCTCTTTATTCTTTGTCTTCATTTCTCTTCAGCACCATTTGTATCTTCCCCGCTTTCGTAACAACAGAAACAGGATCAGAACAAACGCAATCGGGATCATTATGGACCGGCAGAGTTTATCCATCGGAGGGCGAACGGCCCGCTCGCTTGTCGAGGAGTTCGGCAGCCCTCTATACGTGTATGATGCAAGCATTATCGAACGGCAGTATCACCGGCTGGCCGGTGCCTTCGGCGATACGAAACTCCGTCTGCTCTACGCGATGAAAGCCAACAGCAACGTTTCGATCCTTCGAAAACTTCACCAGCTCGGAGCGGGCATCGATGCGGTTTCGCGCTACGAAGTGGAGACTGCCCTGCGCTGCGGCGTTTCGGCCGAGGATATTCTCTTCACGCCGAACTGCGTTCCCTTCGAGGAGATCGCCGAAGTCGTCGATAAAGGGGTGCTCGTCAACATCGACAACATCTCGGTTCTCGAACGTTTCGGTCAGGTCTACGGCGACAAACCCTGTGCCGTCCGGATCAATCCCCATATCGTCGGCGGGGGACACGTTCACATCCAGACCGGGCATATCGACTCGAAGTTCGGCATCTCGATCCATCAGATACGCCACGTGATGCGGATCGTGAAGGCCTATAATATGCGGATCGAAGGACTCCACATGCATACGGGATCGGATATTCTGGATGCCGAGACATTTATCGCCGCCGCCGATGTGCTCTTCGAACTTGCCTTCGACTTTCCCGATTTGCAATTCATCGATTTCGGGAGCGGCTTCAAGGTCCCGTATCGGACCGACGACATCGCAACCGATGTGGAACAGCTCGGCAAAAAACTCTCGGCTCGTTTCAGTTCCTTCTGTTCGGAATACGGTCGCGAGCTTGAACTCTGGTTCGAGCCGGGGAAATTTCTCGTCAGCGAATCGGGCTATCTGCTGACGACGGTCACCGTCATCAAGCAGACGCCGTCATGTGTCTTCCTCGGCACGGACACAGGTCTGCATCAGTTGCTTCGTCCGATGCTTTACGAGGCCTGGCACACCATCGTCAACGCCGACAGGACCGAGGGGACCGAACGGATCTATACGGTGGTGGGGTGTATCTGCGAGACCGACACGCTGGGGGCCGACAGGAGACTGGTGGAGGCGATGGAGGGGGATATTCTGGCGATCCGGAATGCCGGAGCCTACGGTTTTGCAATGGCCAGCCCCTATAACTCACGACCGCGACCGGCTGAGGTGATGATCGAGAAGGGAGAGGCCCGCCTGATCCGTCGCCGCGAAACGCTTGACGATCTGCTGGCTCTGCAGACCGAACTTCAGGAACAGATCGAGGAGTAAGGATATCACGGAACCTTCATGGTTCATCCGTGTCCTTCGTGTCCGCTGCGGCGGATGTTTATTCTTTCAAAGCATCAAGAACAATGGCAGAAAAGAGACCACGCGTATTCAGCGGCGTTCAGCCGACCGGAGAACCTCATCTCGGCAACTACCTCGGCGCCTTCCGGCAGTGGGTCAAGGGGCAGGACCGGAAGGAGAACTTCTTCTGCATCGTCGACCTGCACAGTCTGACGGTGCCGTACGAGCCGGACGAGTTGCGGGACCGGACCAGAAAGCTGGCGGCGGTCCTCTTTGCAACCGGTATCGATCCGGAGAAATCGACACTCTTTATCCAGAGCCACGTCAGCCCCCACGCCGAGGCCTGCTGGTTGCTGAACTGCGTGACGCCCCTCGGCTGGCTTCAGAAGATGACCCAGTTCAAGGACAAGTCGGCAAAACAGGAATCGGTCGGCACAGGTCTGCTCGATTATCCGGTTCTGATGGCCTGCGACATCCTTCTCTACGATGCGGACGAGGTTCCGGTCGGCGACGATCAGAAGCAGCACGTGGAGTTGACGAGGAACATCGCCGGTCGCTTCAACAACCTGTACGGTGAGACGTTCGCGATGCCGGAGCCGGTGATCCCGAAGGTTGCCGCCCGGGTGATGGGGCTGGACGATCCGACGACGAAGATGTCGAAGAGCGCTTCGTCGATCCGGGGGCATGCGGTCGGCGTACTGGATGATCCGAAAGAGATCGAGCGGTCGTTCAAGCGGGCGAAGACCGATTCCTACAACGAGATCCGTTTCAGCGACGATGCCGACCGATCCGGGGTGAATAATCTGCTGAGCATCTATCAGGCGATTACCGACAAGAGCAGGGAGGAGGTCGAGGCGGTTTTTGCCGATGCGCGGGGATACGGTGATCTGAAGATGGGGGTGGCCGAAGTGGTGATCGACGCGTTGCGACCGATTCGTGAGGAGAGCGGAAAATATCTCGAAGATCCGGCCGCGCTGGATATGATGCTGGCCAAGGGGGCCGAGCGGGCACGGGAAATCGCCGTGCCGAAGCTGCGGCAGATGCAGGAGCGGATGGGGTTGGTGGTCAGAACCTGAGGTGAGGTACGGATCCCGGAGAAAAGTAAAACGCCGCTCATTCATATTGCTGAATGAGCGGCGTTCGGTTTTTCGGTTCCGGATATCGAAACTACTTCGATAGTGCGGCAATTTTCTGCGCTTCCGGAAAGAGCGTCAGCGCCGTCTGATACTGCTTGTCGGCCTGCAGGGCGACGCGGTAGAACTCGGTATCTCCCCAGATGCTCCGCGCGATCCGGGCCTTGATCCGGTTCTTCAGCAGTGGGGTGTCCCCCTTGATCAGCTCGGGATCAACTTTGATTCCTTTCCCTTCGGCAAGATTCAGGAAGGTCGAGAACATATTCTCGGAGACTTCGAATCCGTTCAGGAAGCTTTTGAAGTCGTTCTGATACCGGCTTCTGAGCGTTGATCCGTTTGCGGCCATATACCCTTCCACGTATTCCCAGACAACGTTCTTCGTGATGATCTCCCACGAACCCGACTTGCTGTCGAGCGTATCGGGTTTCACGATATAGTCGGGCGTAATGCCTCCGCCGCCGATCACGATCCGTCCGCCGAGCGTTTTGTACGTGGGGCGTGTGGAATCCTTCGTATCGTGGCTGTGATCGATGTTTGCCCCTTCTTCCCGTTCCTCTCTCCCTTCCAGGGCATAATAGCTTTCCACACCATGATCGTAAGGACGCTGAATCAGTCTGCCCGAGGGGGTGTAATAGCGGGCAATCGTCAGGCGGAAGGCCGAACCGTCTGAAAGGGAGAATTGCTTCTGTACCAATCCTTTCCCGAAGCTCGTTTCGCCGACGACCAGACCCCGGTCCAGATCCTGAACGGCACCGGCCAGGATTTCCGATGCCGAGGCCGATCCGGGACTGACCAGAACGATGAGGGGGATGTTTTCGTAGCTCTGGTTGCTGTGCGACCAGAAAACTTCTTCCTCATCGTTGCGAGCACTCTGCGTGTAGACGATTTTATGTTTGCCGCCGATGAACTCGTCGGCCATACGGACGGCTCGCTCCAGATAGCCTCCGGGATTTCCGCGGAGGTCCAGAATCAACCGTTTCATCCCGTCCTTCGAAAGTTTTTCCAGATGATCCATCATCTCGGTATAGGTCGGGTCGGCAAAGCGATTGATCTTCAGGTAACCGACACCGTTCTCATCGACAAACGAGGCGTCGACCGTATAGAGAGGAATTTCGTCCCGTGTGATCACAAACTCCAGCGGTTCGGTTCCGCCGGGACGGACAATGGTCACGTTTACTTTGGTCCCTTTCTTCCCTCTGAGCTTGTTCGGGACTTCCGAACGGTCCATACCGACGGCATTCTGGCCGTCGATTTTAACGATCTTGTCTCCGGAGATAATGCCGAGCGCTTCGGAGGGGCCTCCGGAAATCGGCGCCACGACAGTGATCGTGTCGCGGATGACGTCGAACTCAACGCCGATCCCTTCAAAGCTTCCCCTGAAATCCTCTTCCACCCGCCGTTGCTGTTCGGCAGGAATATAGACCGAGTGGGGATCGAGTTTGCTGAGCATGCCGGCAATGGCCGACTCGACGAGTTCCGGCGTATCGACATCGTCGACATAGTACTTCTCGACGGTAAAGAGGACGTCCTTGAACTTGTTGAGCTGTTCGTAGACGCTGTCGCCGGAAATCAGCGGTTGGATATATATGCCGATCAGGATGCCGAGCGCAAGCCCCAGTACGGTGAACCACATTTTCTTTGATTGGCGTTGCATCGGTTGTCTGTGCTGATTGTTCCAAGATAGTTGTAGATCCGGAGAGCGTTCGTTCGGTGAAGGACCTTGTCGAACGGCTCTGTAACGTCGATTTCCGGCGACGGATCGTGTAATTTCGTCAGATGCCGGAAGCCTCTTCGGTCCCGGTCAGCATTCTGACCGCCTCGGCGTATCGCTCCGCCGTTCCCCGGATCACTTCCTCCGGAAGTCGGGGAGGGGGGGGCGTTTTGTCCCAGTCGAGCGTCTCCAGCCAGTCGCGAAGATACTGCTTGTCGAAGTTCACCGGTTCGGTGCCGGGGCGATATTCCGAGGCGAGCCAGAACCGGGAGGAATCGGGCGTCAACGCCTCATCGATAAGGATGATGTCCCCCTTCTCATCGAGTCCGAACTCGAACTTCGTATCGGCGATGATGATGCCGTGCCGGGCGGCGATTTCCGATCCGCGACCGTAAAGCGCCAGCGTCAGGTCTTTCAGACGGGACATGGTCTGCAGCCCGACAATGTCGGCGGCCGTCTCGAAGGAGATATTTTCGTCATGTCCTTCCTCGGCCTTCGTCGCCGGCGTGAAGATCGGTTCCGGAAGCTTGTCGCCACGGTGCAATCCTTCCGGCAGCGCGACGCCGCACACCGCTCCGTTCCCCTGATATTCTTTCCATCCCGAACCGGCAAGGTAGCCGCGTGCCACACATTCCACCGGAAAGGGGGCGGCCTTCTTCACCAGCATCGAGCGTCCTTCCAGTTGGCTGAGATACGGGCGACAGGATTCCGGATATTCCTGAACATCGGCCGTGACCAGATGGTTCGGCACGACGTCGGAAAGTTGCTCGAACCACCAGAGGGAAAGCTGCGTGAGCATTTCCCCTTTGCCGGGAATCGGATCGTCCATCACAACGTCGTAGGCGCTGATCCGGTCGGTGGCAACGATCAGGAGTGATGTGCCCAGATCGTAGACATCCCGTACCTTTCCCCGTCGCCAGAGTGCGAGGGTCGGAAAATCGGTTGTGTGGACTCCCTGCCGGATCGTTGTTCGTTCCATATATCGTCGGTTTTTCTGTCGTCTTTTTT
>CAMLOB010000006.1 GCA_946481475.1 uncultured Chlorobiota bacterium
GCTGGCAGAGGAGGCCGAACAGCGGCTCGCCGCCGTGCGTCAGGCCGACCAGCGATTCTTCGGCTCCGAGAGCGTAGATGATTTCCGTTGTGCTTGGTAACAGTGAAAGAAGGCGCTTCATCGATCCGGAATTGGTAATTTTGTCTCCCGGGAATGTAAAGAGGGGAGGATGTCGTCCCGTACCTGTCCGGTCCCCCGTCCCGGTTCCTGAAAATACAGGTTCCCGAAGAATACGATTTCCCGAAGAATACAATTGAATCTCCGAAGGATGGAATCCCATGAAGATCTCTGAAAGGATTGTTGAAGATATGAAGGCCGCGATGAAAGAGGGGAACACGACAAGAGTCGCCGCCCTGCGAACCCTGCGTGCGGCGTTGCTGCAGGTGCAGAAGTCGGGTGGAGAGGTGACCGAGGAGGAAGAGTTGCGGGCGATTGCAAAGCAGGCGAAGATGAGCAAGGATGCGGTCGAGCAGTTCTCAGCCGCCGGTCGTGAGGATCTGGCCGAAAAGGAGAGGACGGAACTTGCCGTCTTCGAGGAGTATCTGCCGAAGCAGTTGAGCGATGAGGAGATTGAGAAGATCGTCAGGAATATTGCCGAAGCGGAGGGGGTCGGCGGAATGGATGATTTCAAGAAAGTGATGCCGAAAGCGATGAGTGAACTGAAAGGGCGTGCGGATGGGGGTCGCGTACAGGCGATTGTTCGTCAGGTACTCTCGGGAGAAAGTGGAGCGTGAAGCCGGAACTGCAGAACGGATTGATTGAATCGAGCCTTGAACAACTGGAGTATGCCCGTATTCTGGAGCATATCGCCCGCTATGCCGCCTCCTCGCTCGGTGTTGAGCATATACTGGAGGCCCGCCCTCTTTCCGACCCTGAGGCGATTCGCCGGGAGCTCCGGATGGTGGGGGAGGCCCGTTCGATTCTCGTCAGGGATGAACGGGTGCCGATCGACGGTATCTACGACATTCGCCCGGCTCTCTCTCTTTCGCGGACTTCGGGGGCATGGCTCGGCGGGGAGGATCTTCATGCGGTCTACACGACGATTCTCGGGTTCAGACAGATTCGGGATTTCCTTGCCTCACGGTCGGAGATCGCTCCGCTCCTTGCGGAACTCTCCTCCGGTATCCACGCCAGCCGTATCCTGGAGAAACATATCTCCGACGCTATTGACGATAACGGACAGGTGAAGGATACCGCCTCGCGCGATCTCTTCAATATCCGCCGCGATATCATCGCGAAGTCCGGAGTACTTCGCGAACGGCTCGGCAAGATCCTCCGCCGCGTTGCCGAGGACGAGTTCCTGACCGAGGAATACGTCACGCTGCGCGAAGGACGACTGGTTCTTCCGGTTCGCGTGGAGTACAAACGGAAGATTCCGGGAATTATCCACGGCGAGTCGAACACCGGTTCCACCGTCTATCTGGAACCGGCCGAAATCTTCGACATGAACAACGAGATCGCCGAGCTGACCTTTGCCGAACGGCGTGAGGTGGAGCGAATCCTGCGAACGCTGACCGAAGAACTCGGGGCCGAGGCCGAGGAGTTCCGTGAGTCGGTCTGGCGTGTCCAGCTTCTGGACTCGGTTGTGGCCCGTGCGCGCTACGGCGAGGAGTATGATTGTGTCGAGCCGGAAGTTCGTGAGGGGAAGGATCTTCTTCTGGAAGAGGCTCGCCATCCTCTGTTGCAGATTCGGCTCGATGCGGTGGTGCCGATGTCGATCGAGTTCGATGCGGCAAACCACTGCGTTATCATCTCCGGACCGAATGCGGGAGGAAAGACGATTGCGATCAAGACGCTCGGTCTGGCGGCGATGATGGCTCAGACCGGCATTCATCCTCCGGCAAAACGTTGCGTGGTCCACCCGGCCTCCCTCTTCAGCGATATCGGCGATCGTCAGTCGGTAGAGAACGATCTTTCCACCTTCAGCGCCCACATGACGCGGGTGAAGGAGATCATGGAGAGTGTGGTCGAAGGAGATATCGTTCTGCTGGACGAGCTTGGAACCGGAACCGACCCGGATGAGGGGGCCGCAATTGCAGCGGCGATTCTCGACCGCCTTCTTGCCAAAGGGGCAATCGTTCTGGCCACGACCCACCACAGCGCGTTGAAAGTCTACGCCTACCGGAACGAAGGGGTGGCCAATGCCGGAATGGAATTCGACACCGATACGCTGCGGCCGACCTACCGTCTGCTTGTCGGCGTTCCCGGCAACAGCTATGCCTTCGAGCTTCTGGCCCGCTTCGGCTTCCGTCCGGAGATTATCGATGCGGCCCGGACCTATCTGGGAGAGGAGCGGAATGAGCTGACCGGATTGATCGAGCAGCTTGAACGGTCGCTTCAGGAGACCCGTGCCCTCGAATCCCAACATCAAGTCGCTGTCAGAGAGGCCGAGGAGGTTCGTCGGACCTTACGCGAAGAACAGGAGACGCTTCGGGCGAAACGACAGGAGATCGTCAACGCCGCACGGGAGGAGGCCCGGGAGAAGCTGGCCGGTGCGAACAGTCTGATCGAGAACACGTTGCGCGAGATTCGTTCCGGCGCTTCGAAGGAGAGCGTCAGGGAGATGCGCAGGACGATCGAGGAGGCCAGAAAGAAGGAGTCGGAGGAAAAGGAGCGGGAGAAGCGGCAGGTGGAGGACGGATTCCACAAAGGAGATGCGGTCAGGTTGAAGGAGGGGACCGAAGTCGGCGAGGTGATGATCGAGGCCGATGAAGAGGGGAACGTCGTCGTGCAGTTCGGACCGCTTCGGATGCGTTCGCATATCTCCGAACTGGAGAAAGTGTCACGGTCGGAGCAGCGGAAGACCGAGCGTGTGGCCCGCACCGCGGTGGTCAACGCAAACGAGGCGAGTACGCGGGTCGATCTTCGGGGGATGTATGCCGAGGAGGCGGCCGTCGAGATCGATCATGCGCTGACGGCGGCGATCAACGGAGGACTGAACAGGCTGGAGATCATTCACGGCAAGGGGACCGGTGCGCTCCGCCAGCGGACGCACGATCTGCTGCGGGACCATCCGGGCGTCGCCTCCTTCCGACTCGGCACACTGACCGAAGGGGGAGCCGGCGTCACCATCGTCGAACTGAAATGATGCTCCCTTCGCGCTTTCTTTGTGTCCGCCGCAGGCGGATAGTGACTTGGTGGTGAAAAACATCATCCGGTACAGATTCGAGCATACACGAAACCGGAACAAACCGGACTCCCCCTCACAACCGGAACCATGAAAAAACTTCTGATAGCAAACCGGGGCGAGATCGCCCGCCGCATTATCCGAACCGCCGAGCGGATGGGAATCGAGACGGTGGCGATCTACTCCGATATCGACACGCCGGCCCCCTACGTCCGCGAGGCGACCGAGGCGTACAGGCTTCCGGGACTGACGCCGGGGGAGACCTATCTGAACATGGATGCGATCTTCCGCGTGATCGAGGAATCCGGAGCCGATGCCGTCCATCCGGGCTACGGCTTCCTGAGCGAGAACGCCCGCTTTGCCGCCCGATGTCGCGATGCCGGCATCACGTTTGTGGGGCCTTCTCCCGAGGCTATCGAGCATCTGGGGAGCAAGACGAACGCCCGCCGTCTGGCGATCGATTCCGGCGTACCGGTGATGCCGGGAACGACTGCGGGAGTGACCTCGCTGGAGGAGGCACGGGAGACGGCCGGGGAGATCGGCTATCCGGTCCTGCTGAAGGCCGCCGCCGGAGGGGGAGGAAAGGGAATGCGTGTTGTCCGCGAAGCCTCCGAACTGGAGAGCGGACTGCGGGCCGCCCAGGGAGAGGCGATGACCGCGTTCGGCGACGACGAGGTCTTTGTGGAGAAGTATGTGGAGGAACCCCGCCATATCGAGATCCAGATCGTTGCCGACACGCACGGCAATATTCTTGTCCTCGGCGAACGTGAGTGTTCCATTCAGCGGCGCCATCAGAAAGTGATCGAGGAGGCTCCGTCGGTTGCGCTGGACGATGATCTGCGAAGCCGGATGTTTGCCGGAGCCGAGCAACTGGTGGCGGCGGCGAACTACATGAATGCCGGAACTCTCGAATTCCTGCTCGATTCCTCCGGCAATTACTACTTCCTTGAGGTCAACACCCGTTTGCAGGTGGAGCATCCGGTAACCGAGATGGTGACCGGGCTGGACCTGGTGGAGTTGCAGATCAGGGTGGCGCGGGGAGAGGAACTGCCGGTGAAAACCTCGGAGATAGAGCGGCGGGGCCATGCAATCGAGTGCCGTATCTGTGCCGAGGATTCCTACGATAATTTCCTGCCGAGTATCGGAAGGATTTTCAGTCTGAGCGAACCGGAAGGGGAGCGTATCCGGGTCGATTCGTCGATCTATCCCGGCATGGAAGTTTCGCTCTACTACGATCCGATGATGGCAAAGCTCATCTGCTGGGGGGAGACGCGGGAGGAGGCGATTGTCCGGACGCTGGAGGCGCTCGACCGCTATCACATTGCCGGCGTTGCGACCACCATCCCGTTCTGCCGTTCGGTCCTGAAGAATGAGGATTTTCGCTCGGGGGATTTCTCCACCGGCTACGTGAAGAAGCATTGGGCCGATCCGAAGCAGGAGATCGATGAGGATCTCTTCCGCATGGCGGCCGCTGCGGCGATTCTGACGGATGAAAAGGTCAGGGAGAGAATGGAAGGCTGAACCCTTTGCGTCCGCCGCGGCGGATGCGCGATTCTTCCCGATATGGGAGGGAAGACGGTAGTATAGAGTCGGCGGGTGAAGTATAAGGCAGGGGAAGAATACCACTTGGTGATTCTTCGTGCTTCCGCCGCGGCGGATGTCTTGGTGGTGAAAAACACAAAGGCACAAAGGGCACAAAGAAACCACCAAGTACTACCAAGCAACAGAGACCTCAGAGAGAAAGAGAAGCGCTACGATCCAACGATATACCTAACAACAGCATTCATGAATCCGGATACACGCACAACGACGGTTGAAGACGCGAAGAACCTGGGGTTGACCGGGGCGGAGTATGAGAAGATCTGCCACCTTCTCAACCGCGCACCGAATTACACCGAACTCGGGGTCTACTCGGTGATGTGGAGCGAGCATTGCAGCTACAAGAATTCCATTGCGCAGTTGAAGACTCTTCCCCGCAGCGGCGGACGATTGCTGGTGGAGGCCGGACAGGAGAACGCCGGGCTTGTCGATATCGGCGACGGCTACGCGATCGCCTTCAAGATCGAAAGCCACAACCATCCCTCGGCGGTCGAGCCGTATCAGGGGGCGGCCACCGGCGTCGGCGGTATCCTTCGGGATATCTTCACAATGGGAGCCCGTCCCATCGCCGCGCTCGACTCGCTCCGCTTCGGTCGGTTGGATAACGACCGGACGAAATTCCTGTTTGAAGGGGTGGTCAAGGGGATCGGCGACTACGGCAATTCCTTCGGTGTGCCGACCGTCGGCGGTGAGGTCTTCTTTGAGGAGTGTTACCGGGACAACCCGCTGGTCAACGCCATGGCTGTCGGCATTGTCAAGGCTGACCGGACGGCATCGGCGACGAGCGGGGCTCCGGGCAAGGCCGTGATGATTCTGGGGGCGCGGACCGGACGGGACGGTATTCACGGCGCGTCGCTTCTTGCTTCGCGTGAGTTCGACGAGAAGACCGAGGATATGCGTCCGACCGTGCAGGTGGGAGATCCGTTCTACGAGAAGATGCTCCTTGAGGCGAGCCTTGAGCTGATCGCCTCAGGTATCGTTGTCGGTATGCAGGATATGGGGGCGGCCGGGATCAGTTGCTCGACATCGGAGATGAGTGAGAAAGGGGGGACCGGCATGAAGGTCAATCTCGATCTTGTTCCCCTCCGCGAAGCCGATATGTCGGCATACGAGATCATGCTGAGCGAATCGCAGGAACGGATGCTGCTGGTGCTTGAGGAGAAGGATATTCCGCAGGCCGAGGCGATCTGTGAGAAGTGGGACGTGCCGATCACCCGGATCGGCGAGACGACCGAAGACGGGATGATCGAGCTTCACCATAAGGGTGAGCGGGTTGCCTGCATCCCGGCCGAAAGCCTGGTTCTCGGCGGAGGAGCCCCGGTCTATATCCGGGAGCAGAAAGAAGCCTCCTATCTCGAAGTGACCCGCGCAGTCGATCCCCGTCAGTTGATCGGCGATATCTCTCCGTCGGACGCCTTCAACCGGTTGCTTGAATCACCGAACATCGCCGGCAAACACTGGGTCTACGAACAGTACGATTCGATGGTCCGGACGAATACGGCACAGTCGTTCGACTCCGACGCGGCCGTTATCCGGTTGAAGGAAGTGCCCGGGAAAGGACTGGCCGTTGCCACCGACTGCAACAGTCGCTACGTCTACCTGAATCCGTGGCGGGGTGGTGCAATCGCGGTTGCCGAGGCGGCGCGGAACGTGGTCTGTTCCGGAGGGACGCCGGTGGCGATCACCAACTGTCTGAATTTCGGCAACCCCTACAATCCTGAAGTCTACTGGCAGTTCGCCGAGGCGATCCGGGGGATGGGGGATGCCTGCCGGGCATTCGATACGCCGGTGACCGGAGGGAACGTCTCCTTCCACAACGAATCGCAGCAGAGTGCGGTCTTCCCGACACCGACCATCGGTATGCTCGGGATTGTCGAGGATCTGAACCATGTGACCCCGGCCGGATTCCGGAACGAGGGGGATGTGGTCGCTCTGCTCGGCGCACCGGGAGCCGAACTCGGCGGCAGCGAACTTCTTGCGCTGGTGACCGGGAAAGTGCTGGGTGATGCGCCGGAGATCGATCTTCTGGCCGAAAAGAATTTGCATGGTGCGATCCTGAAAGGAATTCGCTCCGGACTCATCTCCTCGGCGCACGATCCTTCCGAGGGGGGGATCGCCATTGCACTTGCCGAGAGCAGCATCAACAGTGCCGGAGGAAATCTCGGACTGGAGATGGAACTGGAGGAAGAGGATCCGATCGCGTTCCTCTTCGGCGAATCGCAGTCCCGTGTCGTCGTCAGCTTCAGTCCGGAGAACGAGGAGAAGATAAAAGGGATTGCAGAAGAGTTCGGCGTTCCGTATCGTCAGCTTGGTCTGGTGAGCAAGGGGACGTTCCGTATCGGATCGGTGATAGCGACGACGGTTGCGGAGATGGCCGGGTGGTATAACGGGGCGATCGAGAAGAGGATGAGCCGGGTGGAAGTCGGCGCGTGATATCAGCGGATACGGCTGTGCGGACAGATTACCACGAAGTCACAAAGAGCACAAAGGGGACACAAAGGTCTGATTAAAGGGGCCTGAGTACGGATTCATGAACTTTTCAGAGTATACGGATTATACGCTGAAGGCCGTTGCCTCGGTCGATTCGGGGGAAGTGGATCGATTTATCGATTCGCTGCTCGATGCGTTCGAGCGGGGGGGGACGATCTTCGTGATCGGCAACGGCGGATCGGCCGCAAATGCCAGTCACTTCGCGCAGGATCTGGCCAAGGGGACGCTGGCTCATCCCGAACAGGAGAAGCGGTTCCGGGCGCTCTCCCTTACCGACAATCTTCCGTTTATTTCCGCCCTCGGCAACGACGAAGGATATGAGAATATCTTCGTCCAGCAGTTGCGGACGTTTGCCGATCCGGATGACCTCCTGGTGGCGATCTCCGGCTCCGGCAACAGTCCGAACATTTTGCGGGCGATCGACTTTGCGAAGGAAAAGGGAATGAAGACGATCGGGGTCACCGGCTTCGACGGCGGGAAGCTCCGCGAGCGGGCCGACGAAGGGGTGCATGTGCCGTTGGACGATATGTGTACCAGCGAGAGCGTCCACTCGGTGATTTTTCACTACGTGATTCTTGAGTTGAAGGACCGGATAGCGGGGTATGCGGCGTAGCTGCATCCTCAGCTTGTCAGCTTGAACTGTAGAACCGGAACAGACCGCAGATTTGACCGATTGGGCAGATTGACACGGATCCGATCTGTGCCGATCCGTCTGATCCGCGTCATCTGTGGTCTATCCTGCCGAACAATCAGTAAAGGCACCACACCATGACCAATCCGAATCGCCGACCGGGATTTCTGACAGCCGGATGGCACTATCTCGTGATGCAGAACTACGAGGTCGATCCGGCAATCCTCCTCCCACGGGTTCCCGCCGGTACGACACTCGACACCTGGAACGGCAAAGCGCTCGTCAGCATGGTCGGCTTCCTCTTCAAACGAACGAGAGTGAAGCGGGTGCCGATTCCCTACCACATCAACTTCGAGGAGATCAACCTTCGCTTCTACGTCCTTCGCGAAGAGGGGGGAGAACTCCGCCGGGGCGTCGTCTTCATCAAGGAGATCGTCCCCCGTGCGGCCATCGCCTGGGTGGCCCGCGTCATCTACAACGAAAACTACGTCGCCCTCCCGACCCGCCACCAGTTGCAGCTTCCAACCGATACTGCAGATGGTCTGGTCGCCTACGAATGGCGGACCGGCGAGCGATGGAACCGACTGGCCGCCACGGTTCAGGGTCGCCCGTATCTTGCCCCGGAAGATTCCCACGAATCCTTCATCACCGAACACTACTGGGGCTATGCCGCGCAGCAGGACGGATCGACGGTGGAGTATCAGGTGGAGCATCCCCGCTGGAATGTCTGGAACGCCGTCACGACGGAATTTGATTGCGATGTGAGCTCCCTCTACGGCGAGGAGTTCGCTCCCTTTTTGTCGGCCGATCCGGTCTCGGCCTTTGTGGCGGACGGATCGGATGTGATTGTGCGGAGTGGGGGGAGAATCGTGGGGAGCCAGTAGTTGGTACGATGTACTATGGGAAAACCAACCCGGCGACTTGTCATTTTCGATCTTGACGAGACTCTTGTGCATCTCACTGAAGAACAACGGGAGGGGATGGAGGAAGCGGGTGTTCACGATGCATTGTTTGTCTACAAGCGACCCTACGTCGACGATCTTCTCAGTACGATCAGTTCAGACTATTCGCTTGCAGTCTGGTCATCCGCCCCTGATGAATATGTGCACGCGGTAGTGAGGATGATCTGGCCACCCGATATACCAACGGAGTTTGTGTGGGGCAGAAGTGCATGCAGATTGAAAGTTGTGAGAAGGCAGATGGAGGGAGTGGACGAGCCGTTGCTGATCAAAGAGTCACACTATATCAAGCCTCTCGACAAATTGACGAGACGGGGCTATCGAATGAAGAACCTTCTGATCGTCGACGATACGCATCACAAGGTACTCGATAATCCGGGGCGTTATTATCTCATTCATCCGTTCGAAGGTGATCCGGCCGATGAACATCTGATCGGCTTGAAGAAGCAATTGATCGACATGTCCCGATCCGAAGATTTCCCCGTTACAGCGCCGACGCGTGAAGTATAACAGAGGGAAAGAAGCCCCCTTGGTGATTCTTCGTGCTCTTGGTGTCCGCCGCGGCGGATTGTGGTTATTCTTTCACAGGAAACATCTCTTGAAACGCCATTGAAGGTCCGGGCCGGCCTTTACCGAATACAGAACTCTCCGCTCTCCAGACTCCAGTCGTTCCCGAAAAATCCGGCTCCCCTCACACCATCACTTCCGGACCTGAGCATTTCGGATGAAACAAGCAACAGATCGGGGAAGCCGGCTCCGGAAATGAAGTACCGGTTGGAGAAGAGTGTGCGCCAACCCTCCTCACCGGTTGCTCCCAGCAGGACGACCGAGGCGGTGTTGCTTCCGGGGCGGGGACGGAGAAGGCTGAGCGCGAGATCCTTTCCCCGGATCGTGCGATCTCCGATCATCACCTTCTCCCGATCAATCCGCACCGGACTCTTCCCGAGCAATGCTTCCCATGCGCTGTTCGTTTCGGCATTGCCGTAGATCACTACGCTTCGATCCGGTTCCAGTGCGGGATCGAAGAGCGTATCGGGGAGTATCGGGACGTACCCGTTTGCCCTGTACCACCAGGTCTCGGCATCGTAGCGGGCTTTCGCATATCCCAGCGCGGTCTCCAGAGGCGTCCCCTTTGTGCCGTAGACAAAGATCATGCGGTGTCCCATGCCGTACTTGAAGCCGCCGTAACTCTCAGGAGATTTTTCCGCCGCAGACGGGAGTCTCCCCTCTCTCCACACAGTTCCTTCCCGTTCAAGGAGAATGTGCTTCTGTCCGGGACGGGGCGTTATCTCAAGCCGGTTCAGGCTGTCAAGTTCAATGCTGACCTCTCCTTCCCCCGAGAGCCCGGCGATATCAATGGCGAAACGTCGAACGTTCTCCGTCTTCCCGGTGAAGGAACGTTCCGTCCGGTTCCGCACAATGTCGACCGAGGTGATTGCCAGTTGCTTCTCCTGCTGAAGAATTTCTACCCAGTGCGAGCTGGAGGAAATACCGGGGCAGGCCGTCGTGAAGTCAATGTGATCCACCTGATCGGCCGACGGAATCGAGTGCCACTTGAAGTAATCGAAGATAGGGGGCCAGTCGACGCTTTGATCGAACCAGTGCCCGCCGCCGGGATATTCGTAGTAGCAGAGATCGGGGTGGAAGCCCCCGAGGTGTTCCCGCATGAACCTTGCCTGCTCCACCGGGACGGTCTCGTCGGCATCTCCGTGAAAGATGTAGACGCCGTGATGTTTGTAGTTCCGGGACAGAGAGAGGGTCCGGCTCGGGTTTGAAGCACGTTCGATCAATCTTTCGTCACATGATCACTCCACAAGATCTTCCTTGCCGCCGTACGACCAGAAGCTGTACCATCCTGCCGAGGGAGCAATGGCCCCCCACATGTCCGGGAACGTTGCTCCCAGTTGCCAGGTGCCGTGTCCCCCCATCGAGTGTCCCGTCAGATAGATGCGGGAGGTGTCCGGCCGATATTTCCGCTTGACGTGATTCAGCACTTCGAGGGCGTCGAGTCGGCCCCAATCTTCCCAGTCGAAGCCGAAGGGACGACGGTTTGTCGGGGCAACGATCAACGCCCAGTCCTTCGCAGAGTAGGCTCGTGCCTGACCGATAGCTTCAACGGAGGCACCGTGCAACGTCAGGATCAGTGCCTGATGCGGGAGCGTGGCGGTGGGAGGGGAGATTGCGTAGTACTGGACACTTCCGTCAATATCGCTGATAAAGGTCTCTTTCCTGTCATCGGTGGAATCCACGACCTCAAGCTCGAACTCCAGACTGTCAACCAAGACTCCCGATGAGAGGGCCAGAGTTAACGACGCCTGTTGTGTTCCGGTCTCCTTCGGAACGACCGCCGGGATGCGAAAGCCGACTTTGGTTGTCATCAGCGGAGGAAGAGGGGGGAGATCGAAGGTCAAACTCTTGCCTGCAACGGTACACGTAATGCGAAGTTCCCGCCGAAACTCTTCCGTCGCGTTGACGATTCGGACGGCCCCCATCATCTCCTCGCCTTTGCCGACGATAAGAGAGGGGAGGGTCATATCGTCCTTCGCAAACATTACCGGCAGTCGAGGTTTGCTCAAGCTTGCCTGCATCCTTCCTCGGGAACCGATCAGAAACACCGCGTTCCTCCCTTTCCTGATGTTCACCGGATTGATTACCGTTCCGTAGTCGTAGATATCTCCTGTTCGCGGTTCGCCGTTCACCAGCGTCATGCCGTTCCCTCGTGTTCGCAGAAGCAGGACCTGATCGACATCGGATTCATACGAGAGAAAGAGCCAGTCGGATGGAGAGGAGAAGTCCGAGAACCAGCCCTCATCGTTTGTTTTAATCTTCGTCCAGGTCGCGGTTGATCCATCCGGGTTTCTGCAGGTTGTGTCCCCCTCAACAGGGAGTGCAAGGCTGTCCCTGACAACATCGTAGAGAAGAAAGTTGATGAAGATCGGAGAGCGGGTCGCCTCCGAGAAACATCCGGTGGTCAATCCCTCGGAAAACCTGATGGTATCCTGGCTTCGAACGGGGGAGGCAACCGTGGATACGAGAAGGGTTGCAAGCAGTCCAAAGCGCGTGATCGTCTTCATTCCTGTGCGGTCGATAGTATGGATAAGCCAACGGTATGAGGGACAGGGAAAAAAGGTGAGGAGGGAACCGCATGGCTCCCTCCTCACCACTTCTTATCGTGTATCCGGCGCAACGTGCTTGATCGCCTCATGATGGTGAATCTCCACCGCCGCCTCCTCGGCCGGTTGCGGTCCGGTCGATTCGGGCGTGTTCAGGTGGCTGAACTCGGCCATCAGTTCCTCCAGCGACAGCGCGCCCCGGTCTCCTTCGCCGTGGATCCGGATGGCGACGGAATTCGCCTCCTTCTCTTTCTCGCCGACGATCAGCATGTAGGGGATCTTCTGCATCTCCGCCTCCCTGATCTTGTAGCCGATCTTCTCACCACGTTCATCCAGCTCCACGCGATATCCGGCCTGCACCAGCATATCCCGGACATACGTGCCGTAGTCGAGGTAGTGTTCGGAGATCGGCAGGACGATTGCCTGGACCGGCGCAAGCCAGAAGGGGAAGTTCCCGGCGAAGTGTTCGATCAGCACACCGATGAACCGTTCCAGCGAACCGAACGGGGCGCGGTGGATCATCACCGGACGGTGGCGCTCGCCGTCCTGTCCGGTATACTCCAGATCGAACCGCTCCGGCAGGTTGTAGTCAAGCTGCACCGTTCCGAGCTGCCACTGTCTGCCGATCGCGTCCCGGACCATGAAGTCGATCTTCGGTCCGTAGAATGCCGCCTCTCCCGGATCGATCTCGTAGTCCAGTCCTTTCGACTCGGCCACCTCCAGCAGTTCCTTCTCGGCCTGATCCCACAGTTCTTTCGAGCCCACATACTTCTCCCGGTTTTCCGGATCGCTGAAGGAGAGCCGGATCGAGAAGTCCCGGAACTGCAGAACGTTCATCACGAACTTGATCAGTTCGATCACCTTGCTCACCTCTTCCTTCACCTGATCGGGTCGGGCGAAGATGTGGGAATCGTCCACCGTGAACCCGCGCACGCGCGTCAGTCCGTTGAGCTGTCCCGACTTCTCGTAGCGGTAGACCGTGCCGAACTCTGCAAGGCGAAGCGGGAGATCGCGATAGCTTCGCGGCTTGCTCTTGTAGATATGGCAGTGGTGCGGACAGTTCATCGGCTTCAGCAGATAGCTCTCGTTCTCGTCAAGCTCAATCGGCGTGAACTGGCTCTCGGCGTAGTACGGGTAGTGACCGCTTGTTTTGTAGAGGTCCAGATTCCCGATATGTGGCGTGACCACCGGCTGATAGCCGAGCCGCTTCTGTTCGGCCCGCAGGAAGTTCTCCAGCGTCTCCCGGAGCGTCGTTCCTTTCGGAAGCCAGAGGGGAAGACCGATGCCGACTTCCGGCGTGATGTGGAAGAGTTCCAGTTCGCGCCCCAGCTTCCGGTGGTCCCGTTTCTTTGCCTCCTCCAGCATCGTCATGTGGTCGTCCAGCATCTTCTTCTTCGGGAAGGTGATGCCGTAGACCCGCTGAAGCTGTTGTCTGCTTTGATCTCCCCGCCAGTAGGCACTGGAGACCGACGTCAGCTTGATTGCCTTGATCGCTCCGGTCGAGGGGACGTGTGTGCCGCGGCAGAGATCGGTGAAATTCCCCTGACGGTAGAAGGTGATCTCACGATCCCTGAACTCGTCGAGCAGCTCCAGCTTGTACTCATCCCCCTTCTCGCGGAAGTAGTCGACGGCATCTTCCCATGAAATCGGAATCCGTTCAAACGGGTTGTCCTGCTTCGCAAGCTCCGTCATCTTCTTCTCGATCTTCTCAAGGTCTTCCGGCGTTAGGTGGTGATCCGGAATGTCCATGTCGTAGTAGAATCCGTTTTCGACCGGCGGGCCGATACCGAATTTTGTGCCGGGGAAGAGAGCCTCGACCGCTTCGGCCATCAGGTGGGCCGAGGAGTGCCAGTAGATCGCCTTTCCCTCTTCATCCTCGAACTTCAGGATGGAGACGTGAGCGTCGGTTTCAATCGGACGACTCAGGTCGTACGGTTCATCATCGACGATGATGCCGATGGCGTTGCGGGCAAGTCCTTCGGAGATCGATCCGGCAATCTCCATCCCCGTCACCCCCCGGTCGAATTCCAGTACCTTCCCGTCCGGAAGCGTAATCTTGATCTTTTCCATGTTCATTTACCCCACAAATAAAAAAGGCCACGAGTTGCTGCCTGTCGGTAATAGCACTCATGGCCGGAACAATATTCATTTCCGATAATCAATGTTGATAGCCGATACGACAGGCGTTTTGCATTTTGAATGTGTGGAAGATAGGGAGGAAGGAGGGGAAAATGCAAAATTCAAAGAGGGGGGAAGGGTGAGCAGTGAGCTATGAGCCTTGAGGGATGAGATTTCAGCTTTGCGTCTTTGTCCATTGCGCCCTTTGCGTGAGGAAGGAGAGGGAAATGCAAAGAGGGAGAAGGGGAGGAGCCGTGAGCCATGAGCGTCAGCCTTGAGGGATGAGATTTCAGCTTTGCGTCTTTGTCCATTGCGCCCTTTGCGTGAGGAAGGAGGGAGAAATGCAAAGAGGGGGAAGGGGAGGAGCCGTGAGCCATGAGCGTCAGCAGTCAGGGGTGAGGAGAGTGTGATGAGTTCGACAATCGACATTTGAAAATCGACAATCTCCGGATCGATGTGCTCATACACTCTTACACCCCCCCCACTCATCCCCTCACTCACAGCCTATCGTTCCAGCAACTCCTGTTCCCGTTGCTTCAGCAATGCTTCCTGTTGGCGGAGTTCTTCCTTTTTGATGTCGAGTTCCCGTTGCATCAGTTCCACGTTCATCTCGTCCGATTCGCCGCCGCTGAAGAGTCCGCCGACCAGCCAGTTGTTCCGCAGTCCCCGCATGTTCGTCCCGAATTCCCGTGCTGCCATGCCGGCGTTGTCTGCTGTCCGGCTGAGGGTGCCGACAAGGGTTTCCAGGGAATCGTAGAGGCTCCGGTCGTAGAGGAGGGCGCCGACCGTCCCTTTCCCCTGTCCGAGATCACGGATCAGCTTCTGGCTCTCGTGCGTGATGCCGTCGACATTGTCGGCGGTGGAGCGGAGGACCGAGGAGAGGTCCGTGAACTGGCGTGTGGTTTCATCGAACAGTGCCTGTGCCGACTCGCCGACTCCGACCAGTTCGTTGTATGCCTCGTCGTCGGTCAGAAGTTTTCCCAGCGTCCCCTCGCCACGTCTGAAGCGAAGGAAGAGAGTATCGAGCGAGGCGGTAATGTTGTTGACGTTCTGCACGGCCCGGTCGGCCTTCTCCAGAATGGCCAGGTAGTTCGCCGGAGGGGCGGCCTGGATCACGTCGCCGTTCCGCACCACCGGCATCGAGAAATCGGTCGTGATGATCTCCACCTGTTTGTCGCCGACGATGCCGAGCTGGCTGATGGCGGCAATCGATCCGGTGTGGATCATCTTCCGGTATTCCTCTTCGATCACCATATCGACTTTGACGCGCGAGGCGGTATCGTAGACAACCAGCTTGACGTCGGTCACCGAACCCACGCGAATGCCGTTGACCACCACTGCCGCACCGCTCAGCAGTCCTTCGACGTTCTCGAAGTAGGCGGTGACCGTAAACGTCTTGCTGAAGAGGTTCCGCCGGTCGCCCATCACAAAGATGCCGATGGCCAGAATCAGAAGACCGCCGATGGAGAAGATTCCAACCCGGAAGAGTCGGCGTTTACGGATGCTTTCCGAAGAGATATACCCTGTTGTCTGATTGGATTCTGTCGTTTCCATGGGAATTCAAAAACTAAGTTTTCACGTACTCTGCTTACTCTTTATACACTTTGACCTTATACGCTTGCGGCGTGGAAGAACGAACGCAGGAACGGATGTTCCTGCGTTCTCGCCTCATCGATCGTTCCTACAAACTTGATGACTCCCTCATCGATAAACGCGACTTTATCGGCAATCAGGCTCATGCAGTAAGGATCGTGGGTGACGGCCACAGCGGTGATGCCCAGACGATCCCGCAGTTGCAGTATCAGTTGGGAAATATCTTCGGTCGTCAACGGATCCAGTCCGGTCGTCGGCTCATCGTAGAGAAGGTATTTCGGCTCGGTGATGATCGTCCGGGCCACGCCGATCCGCTGCCGCTGGCCTCCGGAGAGTTCCGACGGCATCCGGTCGATCGTCTCCGGCAGACCGACCTCTTCAAGATAGTACTCGATTTTCTCCTTGATTTCCTTCTTCGTCATCTCCCGCGTCTTTTCCAGCGGAAAGGCCATATTCTGTCCCACCGTCAGCGAATCGTAGAGGGCCCCTCCCTGAAAGACATACCCGACATCGTGGCGAATCCGCTGAAGGGTCTTCTGGTCTGCCCCCACCACTTCCATATCGTCGACGATGATGCTCCCCTCATCCGGTTCGATCAATCCGACGATGCTTTTCAGCAGGACGCTCTTTCCCGTTCCCGACTTCCCGATCAGCACGACCGTCGTTTTGTCCTCTACCTCCAGATCGGTTCCCCTAAGAGGGTGGACCGTTTCGGAGAAGGCTTTATGAAGATTCCGAATCTTGATCATAAGCTACATGTCCGGACGGAGCGTGACTAACAGCTTTACTACCAGAAGGTCGATCACCAGAACCCAGAGGGAGGCCAGAACCACTGCCGACGTCGTCGCCCGTCCGACCCCCTGCGTTCCCGATTCGGTATTGAATCCCTTATAGGCTCCGACCAGGGCGATCGTGAAGCCGAAGAGGGTTGTTTTCAGAATGCCGGGGATCACGTCCCAGAAGAGAAGATATTCCTGCACCTTCTGATAGTAGAGTTTCAGCGTCGCCCCGGTTGCGATGAATTCGGCGACGAAGCTGCCGAAAATTCCGATGAAGTCGGCGATGATCGTCAGAATCGGCATCAGGATAATCATCGCCGTGATCCGGGTGGTCACCAGATAGTTGTACGGGTCTACACCTGAACATTCCATCGCGTCGATCTGTTCGGTCACCCGCATCGAGCCGAGTTCGGCGCTGATGCCGGAACTGACGCGGCCGGCCACGATCAGGGCGGTGATGACCGGACAGAGTTCGATGGTGAGGGAGCGGGTGACCAGCGCCGGAAGAAATCCGGCCGCACCGAAGTCCTCCATCGTCGGGCGTGCCTGAAGGGCGAGAATGGCGCCGATCAGAAAGTTCGTGATCAGAACCAGGGGGGTAGAGTAGGTGCCGAGTTCGTCGGTGTGCCGGACGATCTGCTTCCACTCGTACGGCGGCCTGAAGACCGTACTGAAGTACTTGCCGATGAATCGTACGTAGTTGCCGAACGAAACGACTCTGTCGCGAAAAAAACCGCTCTGCTCAAGTTCACTCATAGTGCATAAGGACTATACTGCCGTCTCCATCCCGTGCCGTCGCGGAAGCGTCAACCGGCTGTCAATATCGCAAGGCCGTTCTCCCCGTGCAAGCAACGAGGTGCAATTCCGGACATCCGGGGAAAAAGAATCCTCGGGGCGGGGACCCCGTTTCTTCGTCGAATGTTATTTTATACCGCAGTCATCTATGAAGTATCAAGCAACTATGCAGATCGCAGACAAGTTCCCGACGATCCGGGCCGAGTTCCCGGTGACCGACGCCACGTTCGTCTCTCCGAGCGGGGCAACCCGCAAAATCATTTATCTGGACCACGGTGCCAGCACCCATCCTCCGCTGAGTGTCCTGGACTACTACCGCGATTTCCTGGAGCATTATTATGCCAATATCCACCGGGGAAACCATTACCTGTCGCAGAAGGCCTCGCAGTTGTTCGACGAGGTGACCGAGACGGTGCTCGATTTTATCGGGGCCGAGCACGACCGGAATGAGGTGATCTTCACGCTGAACACGACGACGGCGATCGACATCGCCAGTCATATCATGCGGGAGGAGGAGGGGATCACCCTTGTCTCGGAGATGGAGCATCACTCGAACGATCTGCCGCACCGTCGCCGGGGGGAAGTGGTGAAGATTCGGGTGGATGATGACGGGAAACTGGACTACAATGATCTGGAAGAGAAATTGAAGTCTCATCGGGTGAAGCTTGTGGCGGTGACCGGGGCGAGCAACGTGACCGGCTATCTGCCGGATATCCACGGCATCGCCCGTCTGGCCCACCGGCACGGAGCAAAGATTCTGGTTGACGCGGCACAGCTGCTGGCCCACAAGAAGATCGACGTGAAGCCCTGCACCGATGAGGAACATCTGGATTTTGTCGCCGCTGCAGGACACAAAGCCTACGCTCCGTTCGGCGCCGCCTTCCTGGTTGCCCCCCGTCAGTCGTGCGATGCGGCCACCCCCTACATCCCCGGCGGAGGGACCGTGCAGTTCGTCACCAATTCGAATGTTCTCTGGGCCGAGGGGCAGGACCGGCATCTGGCCGGGACGCCGAACATTCCGGGGGTGATCGCCCTCGGCAGGGCGCTTCGGTGGCTGGAGGAGATCGGCATGGAGGAGGTGCGGGAACATGAGCTGGGTCTGCTCCGCCTGATGCTTCAGGGACTGGAGAGGATCGAGGGGGTGACCCTGCTGGGGAACATTCCGGCGGAGGAACGTCTCGGCGTCTGTTGTTTCAACATCGACGGATACCACGACGAGCGTGTGTCACTCCTGCTGAACAACGATTTCGGCATCGCCACGCGAAACGGTTGTTTCTGTGCCCATCCTTACCTCTCCCGTCTTCTCAACTGCGTCGACCCCGAGCACATCCTTTCCCAGATCCAGGCTGATCCCGATATCCTGAAACCGGGGGCCGTTCGAGCCACAATCGGTATCTTCAACGACGAATCGGATATCAATGCTCTGATCAATGCGGTGGCCGCACTGGCCGCTCATCCGGAATGGGGGGAGAACGACTCCCTCGTATCCCAGGCTCGATGCACGGATTTTGCGTGAGGACGCTATAACGATGAAAACTCCCCTGACAAAGGAAGATGTACGCCGTGAGGCGTTGCAGCGACGAAACCGGCTAAGCCCTGTGGAGAGGGGAGAGAAGAGCTTCGTGATCTGCCAGACGATCATGGAAGATGAAGGGTTCCTTGATGCCCGCGGGGTTCACGTTTATCTCCCGTTCGGTTCGGAGGTCGATATCAAGCCGCTGATCTCCCTTGCCTGGGATCTCGGCAAGGAGGTCGGTCTGATGCGGGTGCAGCCGGACGGTGGAAGCGAACAGCATCTGATAACCGGGGAGACCGTCTACCGGACCGGTCACCTCGGCATCTCCGAACCGGTCGAGAGCGAGGTCTTCAACATGGATCTCTGCGATCTTGTCCTTGTTCCGGTCGTGGCGGCTGATGCGGGTTGCAATCGTATCGGCTACGGGAAGGGATACTACGATCAGTTCCTGACGCAATTCCCGCGACCGACGATAGGGATTGCCTTCGACGTACAGATTTTTCCGGAACTGCCGGTGGATGAACTCGATATTACCCTGGACAAGATTGTTACCGAGACAAGGGTCATCCTTCCGTGAAACCTGACGAACGGGGGAGCGTACCCCGCGACCTCTGAACGTCCGGAAAAGAACGACCTGAGTGAACGACTATGAGCAAGCTTCCCGCGCGAAAACTCTACAGATCGGATGACGGCATCATCGCCGGTGTCTCCGTCGGCCTCGCCCGTTATTTCAAACTCCCCCCGCTTCTCATACGAATCCTTTTCCTGCTCCTTCTGGTTGTCGGTCCCGGACTTCCCCTCTACATCCTGTTCTGGATTCTTGCTCCGCGCAGCCGGGCAGACGGGATTTCCTATCGGAGCGGATTGAGCATGCCTCTGATCTTCCTGCTCGGGATCGTGGTCGCCATCGGCATCGGTTTTTCCTTCGCTCTGGAGATCTCCTTCGGAGGCGCCCTCCTCTTTCTGGTCGGCTTCGTTGTCGGTCTGGTCAACCTGATGAAGGGGAGACGGATCGGCGACACGGATGACGGGGTATCCGAGGCTGAGCCGGAGCCGGAGATGCTGGAGGGGATCGGAACCGTTTACACCATACGGATCGGGGTGGAGAAGAAGATTGCCGGAGTCTGTGCCTGGCTCTCGGAGAAATCGGGGATCGACGTGACGATCATCCGCGTTATCGCGATCATCCTTGCATTCTTCACATTTCCGATCGTCCCGATTCTCTATCTTGTCGCCGCATTTGTCCTTCCGAAACAGGAGAAGCTCCGAATTCATTAGTCTGTGATACGACAAGAGATTCCGCGCACAACGCCGACGCGCGAAGAGTTCCGCCGACTGGCCGGGACGTACGATCTGATTCCCGTTGCAAGGATTGTGACGGAGGTTCCCGACCCTTTGAGACTCTACCGGCTGATACGGGAAGGTTCAACCGGATTTATCCTTGAGAGCGGTAAAGGAGGACGGTATTCCTACGTGGGGAAGGGAAGTCTTGCGGAGCTGGTGCTGCACGATCAGGAAGAGGGCCTGCCTCTGGAACGGCTGCGTGCATTTCTTGCCGGGACGCGCTGCGCTCCCCATCCTGATTTATCCAACTTTGCCGGCGGCTGCGTCGGCTTCCTCAGCTACGATCTTGCCCGTTCGATCGAACGGCTTCCCTCGGTCGCGTCCGATCCTCTGGCCTTGCCTGCAATCCGCATGATCGTTCCCGAATGTTTTGTTGAAATCGATCATCGTGAGGGGAGGGGACGGATCGTTCTTCTGGCTTCCGGTACCGATTCCGATCCCGACACGGCATACGATGAGGCCCTCGCCGCTCTCGATGAAATCGAAGGGAAGGCAGAGAGAGCCTGTGCCGGTTCCGGCGGCGCGCAGACCGAAGCGACCGGCGTTTCGGGGTCTGCCGACGGAGCACTGCCGGAAGTGGAAGCTCACCTGACGCAGGAGGAATTCGAGCGAATGGTGGAACGGGCCATCGAGTATGTTTTTGCCGGGGATATTTTTCAGGTCAATCTGTCGGTCCGGTTCTCCCGGCGGTTCGACGAGGATCCGTTGCGACTCTACGGGGCGCTGCGCCGGATCAATCCGGCTCCCTATATGGCCTTTCTCGAGTTCGACGATTGCGCAATCGTCAGTTCCTCGCCGGAGTTGCTGCTGAAGGTGGACGGAGAGGAGCTCTCGACGCGACCGATCGCCGGGACACGCAAGCGGGGGAGGGATGAGAGGGAGGATCAGGAGAAGATCGAGGAGCTGATCGGCAACGAGAAGGAGCGGGCCGAACATCTGATGCTGGTCGATCTGGAGCGGAACGATCTGGGGCGGGTGTCGGAGTACGGCTCGGTGGTGGTCGATGAGTTCATGACCATCGAGAAGTATTCCCACGTCATTCACATCGTCTCGAACGTTCGGGGACGTCTTGCGGCCGGACGGGATATTGTCGATGCGCTTGCGGCGGTCTTTCCGGGTGGGACGATCACCGGGGCACCGAAGGTCAGGGCGATGGAGATCATCGAGGAGCTTGAGCCGGAACGTCGGGGGATCTACACCGGTTCGGTCGGCTGGATCGGTTTCAACGGGGATGCGGAGCTGAACATCGCCATCAGGACGATTCTGGTGAAGGAGGGACGGGCCTGGGTGCAGGCCGGAGCCGGCATCGTTGCCGATTCGGTTCCCCCGTTCGAGTACAAGGAATCTCTTCGGAAAGCCGAGGCGATGTTCAGGGCGCTGGCGGAGGTGGAAGGATGATTCTTGTCGTCGACAACTACGATTCCTTTACCTATAACCTCGTGCAGTATCTGGGTGAACTGGCTGCAGAGGAGGAGATTCGGGTGGTCCGGAACGACCGGATGAGTGTGCCGGAATGTCTGGCGGCCAACCCCTCCCACATCGTTCTTTCTCCCGGACCCTGCACACCGAACGAGGCCGGTATCTGTCTGGAGTTGATTCCGGCCGCCGGAAGGTCTATCCCGTTGCTCGGCGTCTGTCTCGGACTGCAGGCCATCGGACAGGCTTTCGGCGGAAACGTGGTCCGTGCCGACCGGGTGATGCACGGCAAGACCTCGCCGGTCTATCACGACGGAACGGGTCTGCACCGCGGATTACCCGATCCGTTCACCGCCACGCGGTATCACTCACTGGTGCTTGAACCGGCGACGATACCGGCTGAGCTTCGGGTCAACGCCCGGAGTGGGGGGGGGACAATCATGGGGATCGAGCATGTGGCGTGGCCGATCTTCGGCGTGCAGTATCATCCGGAGTCGATCATGACCGATGGGGGAAAGAGAATTTTGGCAAATTTCCTTGAGGAGAAGGGAAGTACATGATGGAAGGATATGTGTCGCTGAACGACCGGTTGTTTCCGGTCGGCGAAGCCCGGATCTCTCCGTTTGATCGGGGATTTCTCTACGGTGACGGACTCTTCGAGACGCTTCGACTGGAGGGGGGAAGCATCCGTTTTCTTGACCGGCATTTGCGACGGTTATACGATTCGGCAGAGGTGATCGGTCTGGGGATGCCCGAGCGCAAACGGGTGGAGGAGGGGCTGCGGAACGTTATCGACGCAAACGAGTGGACCGACGCCCGTATCCGGATCACACTCTCGCGCGGAGCCGAGGGGGCCGACCGTCCGACCCTCCTGATTCACGGAAGGCCGTTATTGCACAATGAGCTGTATTCGAAGCCGGTTGACGTAACCCTTCACTCCTACGTCCGCGAACCTTCTCCCTTTCCAGTCCGACTGAAGTCATTGAACTATCTGACGGAAATCGTCGCCCTCGACCGGGTTCGGGCCGTGGGCTTTGACGAAGGGATTTTCCTGACCGAGGAGGGGTGGGTGGCCGAGGGGAGCATCAGCAACATCTTCTGTCTGTATCAGGGAAGACTGCTGACGCCGCCGGTTCAGCTCGGCATTCTCCCCGGCATTACCCGCGAGGTCGTTCTGGAACTGGCGCGGCGACATCATCTTCCTCTGTTCGAGGAACGGTTTCCGCTGCAAACGCTGATGGAGGCTGAAGAGATCTTTCTGACGAATGCGGTACGGGAGATTATCCCGGTCCGGAGCATACGGGGGACGGAGCCGGAAGGGGGAGGACCGGGAAAAATGACGGAATATGTGGTGGAGTTGATGCGGGGGATTGTTGAGTAGTGGAGGATTGTTCGGTGGTTGGGGGTTGAATGGTTGTGTTTCGGGCAGGGATGAAACCCTCTATCTCTCTCTTTGCGCCTTTGCTCTTCGCGTCCGCCGCGGCGGATTGCGCGATTCCGGGCCTCTCACACATTCGACATTCAAAAATCGACCTTCATCAATTTCCTTTCTTCCCGAGTGCCTCCACCATCTCCCGATGAATCCGTCCGTTGGTTGCCAGGAGCCGGTCCACCACAACCTGACGTGTCGGTTCAAGGTCTTGTCCGGGGTCTTCTGAACCATAGGTTGAAACCATTCCCCCCGCCTCGTTGACCAGGAGCAGACCTGCGGCGACATCCCAGGAGTGAAGGCTGATCTCCCAGAAGGCCTCAAAACGGCCGGCGGCGACATAGGCCAGATCGAGCGCGGCCGAGCCGAGTCGTCTGACGGCATTCCCGTTCCTGAGAATGTCACCGAAGACATCGATGGTTCCGTGCGGGTTTTCGTTGACGTTGTAGGGGAAACCGGTTACCAGAAAGGCGCGACGGAAATCGGTCTCGTCGCTGACGCTGAGTTGCTTTCCGTTCAGAAATGCTCCTCCATCTTTTACGGCGGTGAAGGTCTCGTCCAGATTCGGATTGCGGATCACGCCGAC